>CAADGJ010000413.1 GCA_900696505.1 uncultured Nitrosospira sp. | reverse complement strand
GTGCGGAAGAAATCGCGCCTGTTGGCCCGTCTCTTACAACCCCTGGCTGAGTTGCCGCATGTGGGTGATATTCGTCAGTGCGGTTTCATGGTCGGCATCGAGTTAGTGCAGGATCGTCAAACGAAGACCCCGTATCCGCTCGAACGGCGCATCGGCCATCGAGTGGCGCAGGCCTGCCGGCTCCGTGGACTGCTACTGCGGCCGCTCGGCAATGTCATGGCGCTCGTCCCTCCCCTCTCCATCTCGCCTCGTGAGCTCACCACCATGATCGCAATTTTGCACAGTGCGATTCGTGAGATCACAGAGGAACTCGCTGCCTCGCGCTGAAACCGCGCGTCCTTCCTGCTGATTGGTGCTCTCCTGCAGTCACCGTTCGGTGTTCACGCCGGTACAGTCTCTCGACAGGTTTTGTGCACTGCCAGGGCGGCCGGAAGCGTGAAAGTCGAGTGCTACACTTGATTTCATGCTGTTCTACGCAGTCACCTCGGCGAGCACGGTTTCATGACGACGGGCCTGATCATCCGCGTCCTGTGCCTGCTCCTTCTCCTGCCCTCCTCACTCTGGGCCGAAGACCAGCAACCGTCGGAACTCCTCCTTCAGCGCATTCAGTTCAGCGACACGGCCCGCGAGTCCGGGACTGCCGCGATTCCCTTTTCCATTGCCTCACCAGTCCTGCATACGTCGTTTCAAGCGACGTCTTTTGCGCCGCCGACGACCTCCACCAGACTGAAAGACCTGGTGCCTGATTCTGAACGCCCTCAAACCAAAGGGCTCGGCGCCAATTCCACCTGGCTGAAGGGCCAGCTCATGGCAGAAGGCGAAGTGGCAAACAATGCGACCAACGATGCCGGCCTGACCTCGCGCATCGATCAACGTGACGACGGCGCCAAACGCATGGTGCGCATGGCGCTGACCGGCACCAACGGGCCGGTCAGATACGGCATCAACTATCGATCGGCCGGCAAAGCTTTTTTCAATTCGCCGGATCAGACGGTGCGGGAAATGTGGGCAGAATGGGGGCTGGGCATTGCGAAGCTGCGCAGTTCCTCCGGGCAGACCTGGAACAATGTGGATCTGGAGCCGAACCGACCGCGCATTCAACAGGACGTGAGCCGTATCGGCATCGCGCTTGTGAAACCGGCGTGGCCTGAGCTGAGCCTGACCTATGCGCGAAGCGCCCTGGCGAGCAGCTATATTCCTGCAGGCATGACCGCTCAGCGCAGCCAGAGTAACAGCATGGAAGCGGCCCTCGCCTATACCGGCCTTTCCTGGAATGCCAGACTCTCGTCGAGTTACATCCTGACGAACGATGAGATGCGGGGGGGAGCCCAGTCCACGACCTTTGCCCAGACCCTGGTTGCGTCCTATCGTCCCCTCAATACCCTGACGTTCGCGCCGACATTCAGTTACCGCACGGAAACGCAGAGCTGGTCGGGCGCCAAGATCCAGACGCCGATGGCGTCCGTGTCTCTGCTGTACAAACAAAGCCAGCGATTACTGGTGAGCGCGATGGGCGGCTACACCAGTACGAAGTCGAGCGACGGATTGATTGAAACGGAGAGTATCGTGGGCCGGGGGATGTTTGCGTTCCATCTCAACCCGATTTACGGGCATCCCACCACCCTGTCACTGGAAGCCTCGTATACCAATACGACGAATCGGACGGTGGCGGGAGTCGATACCGAAGATTTGTCCGGGTTGGTACGGATTCTTGTCGCGGCGTTATAGCCGCTGCCGATCTTCGCCGTGAGCCGGTCTAGGCCCCGCCAGCAGAAGTATCACTCGCAGCCAGGTGGTTGATGGACGACGGGCTGAGAACAATGCGTTCTCCGGTCACGACTCCTTCTCGAATCGTCACCTGATTGTCTGTCACGCTATCGATGGTCACGGGACGTTCCTCGAACCGGCCTGGCGCGAGCTCCACTACGATCCATTGCCTGCCGGATCGTTCCATCACCGCCTGTTTAGGAATCACAATCTTCGGGCGCATGGTATGGCCGGCAATCGTCAACCGGGCGAACATTTCCGGTTTCAATCGGCGATCCTGATTGGAAACCGTGGCGCGGATTTTGATCGTTCTGGTCGCCGGGTCGACGACATCGCCGATGACGGCAATCTTAGCGGGAAATTCGACGGCTGGATAGGCTTCTACCGTCATGGCCGCGAGGGCGCCGACTCTGATGCCGGAGAGGTCGTGTTCATACACATCCGCGACCACCTGCAGTCGATCCAGATTGGCCACGGTGAACAGCGGCTGATCCGAAGCCGTTCCGACGATTTGCCCCGGCGTCACATTGCGTTCAACGACGGTGCCTGTCAACGGACTGCGGAGCTCGAAGCGCGACGTGATTTGCTGTTGTGCGAGGGGTTTGCTGAGTTCCGCGGCCGGAACGCGCAGGGAAAGGAGCAGCTCCTTCGCCTGCTTGAATTCGGCCCGCTCGCGATTCAGATCGTTTTCCGCATGCTCCAGATCCTTCAAGGACATGGCCTGGGCGTCGTAGAGATCCTTCGTCAGTTCATAGTTCCGTTCGGCCAGGCCCAATTCCGAAATTTCCTCCACATAGGCCGCGTAGGCGCGAGCGATATCCGCCGCGTCGATCACCATCAGGATGTCGCCGGCCTTGACCGCCTGGCCGAGCTTCACCCGTACGTCGAGCACCGGACCTGGAAGTGGGGAGGAAATTTTTGAGTATCCGTCTTCTGCGTACGTCACTCTAGCCGAGAGGGTCAGCGCTGGCAGAGATGGCGATGCATCAATGCGCATTGTCTGGATGTCCGGTTGACCGTTGGCGACGACTGATGGCTGTACAGGTTTGGCGGATGGCGCGGGAGGATCAGGGCGTGTGCAGCCCATGACGGTGAGACAGAGCAGCACGACCGAAAGATGTTGCAGCAATGGTTTCATGGAACCGGTGTCCTCTTATCTCATATCGGTCGATGTGTCATTCGGCCATAGTCCTGCCCCTGAGCCGGCTCGAAACGGTCGCCCCCGGCAGGGACTCGTCTGGAGGGATCACATCAGTGTACAGGAGCAGCGAAGGCGGGACGGAGGACCAACCCGGAATGGTGAGCTCCCCCGGCTGGATGAAATATGCAGAAAGATCAGCCTATTCCGTGATGGCCACGTCATGCATTTCGGCCCGCAAGCTCACCATCTCATTAAAACACCGGCAACTTTCGCCTGTCAATTACGGGAGATTGCATGAGGTACGGAAGCAGTCTGGCCGGGGTCGCGCACGGCGTTGTTTAACTGAGCTCAATGCGCGCGCCTCTGGCCACATTCAACCGGTCGGCCGCGCGACCTTCCTTGAGGAACACCTCGACGTACCCGTTACTGTTGATCAGAGCCTGGGGAGCATCGGCTGACCCCTCTCCGTAACTATGAACCAGGCAGTCGATCGTGACCCCGCCGATGCGGATGTACGGATCGGCGCGTTTGGTGATCCCACGGACTTCCCGGATATGGTACGCGGTGAGGTTTGAAATCAGATTGCCGAAACGATCGATATAGGCGATCTCCCCGGCCATTACATGTTTGTCCCAGGACGGTTCGGAAATCGGCAGACGTTCGTAATTGGGGACGAGCCGGCCGAACGACCCGATCGGTTGTCCTTTGGTCAACCAGGCTGCCGCCGGGGCGAAGAGATCACGCCCGTCGAAGGTGGCGCCTTCGGAATCGAGCCGGTATTGCCGGTTTTCGAGGTGCCGGACTTCAACGCCCGTTTCTTCCTGATAGATGTGGGTGAACAGGCCGTTGTCCGGGCCGATAAAAAAGTAGCGAGAGGACGAGACCAGCAGGGGGCGCCTGGTTGTGCCGACGCCCGGATCGACGACGGCGACGTGGATGGTTCCGTCGGGGAAATAACGATAGCAGGATTTGAGCAGATAGGCGGCATCGGCTACATCGTGCGGTGTGACATGATGCGAAAGATCCACGATGTGCGCTTGGGGATTGATGTTGAGGATGACGCCTTTCACGCTCGCCACGAAATAATCGCGGTCGCCGAAATCCGTCAGCAGCGTGATGAGGGGAATGGTTACCGGCATGAGACCCACCGGGCCTGCGACGGTGAACGGAACGGCGCGAGGGAGGAACGCGTGAATGACGTGAGGGGCGACATCACGGCTATAATTCCTCGAAGCGGATTTCCATCACTTCATATTCCACCACTTTGGCAGGAGTCGTCACCTCGACCAAATCCCCGACCCGCTTGCCGATGAGGGCGCGGCCGACCGGCGATTGCACTGAAATGCGGGAAAATTTGAGATCCGCTTCATCCTGTCCGACGAGGGTATACTGTTTCTTGGCCTGCGCTTCCTGCTCGATCAACACGACGGTGGCGCCGAAGACGACGGTGTCGCTGGTGCGGCCGGCAATGTCGATGATCCGGCAGTCCGCCAGCTTGCCCTTCAACTCTGCCAGGCGTGCTTCGATGAAGCCCTGTCGTTCCTTCGCGGCATCGTATTCGGCATTCTCGCTCAGATCGCCATGCGCGCGCGCTTCGGCGATAGCCTCGATGACGCGCGGCCGTTCCACTTTATGCAGCCGGTCCAATTCGGCTTTCAGCGCTTCGTATCCTTTTCTCGTGATCGGTGTCGGCATATCTTCCCCCCGATGACCATTGAAACCGGCTTCCGGTTGGACCTTTCGGTATCGTCCGGTTGCCCGCATCCAGGAACCGTGCGGCGGACTCATGTCCGTTCCTGGAACTTGTTGTCAATTGTCCCTCTGTCAGGACCTTCGCTCAATTCACCCGGTGATACTCCTGCAATGCTCGAATGGCAAGCCCCTTTTTCAGCAGCGCTTCGATCCCCATCACCGCTGCCAGGGCTCCGCGCATCGTGGTGTAGTACGGCACGCCTTTGTGCAGCGCCTCACGACGAATAGACAGCGAGTCGGAATGCCCGGACGCGGTGCGTACGGTGTTGACGACCAGGGCCACGTCTCCGTTCTTGATATGGTCGACGATGTGCGGCCGCCCTTCCTGCACCTTGTTGACGACGTCGACCTGCATCCCCTGCTCGGTCAGATATGCCGCGGTGCCGGAGGTCGCCGTGATACGGAAACCCAGCGCGACCAGCCGTTGGGCGACATCGCAGGCCACAGCGCGGTCTTCACTTTTGACGCTGAGAAAAGCGGTGCCTGAAGTCGGCAGAATGGCGCCTGCGCCGGCTTGGGATTTGACGAATGCCCAGCCGAAATCGCTATCGATGCCCATCACTTCCCCGGTGGACTTCATTTCCGGTCCGAGCAGCACGTCGACACCCGCAAATTTGGTGAAGGGGAAGACCGCTTCCTTGACCGAGAGATGCGTGGGCTTCGGCGCGGTGGTGAAGTGCAGTTGCTGGAGCGACTTACCCACCATGACTTTCATGGCGAGTTTGGCCAGCGGGACGCCGATCGCCTTGCTGACGAAGGGCACGGTGCGCGAGCCGCGCGGGTTGACCTCCAGCACGTAGATGGTCTGATTTTTTACGGCGAACTGGGCGTTCATGAGTCCGATGACGCCGAGTTCCAAAGCCAGCGCGGTCATCTGCCGGCGGATTTCTTCGATGGTCGCTGAATCCAGTGTATAGGGCGGCAACGAACAGGCGGAGTCGCCCGAGTGCACACCCGCTTCCTCGATATGTTCCATGATGCCCGCCACGACGACCGTCGTGCCGTCAGAAATGGCGTCCGCATCGATTTCGATGGCATCGCGCAAATACTTATCGATCAGTACCGGATGCTGTGCCGAGGCTTTGACTGCGGAATTCATATAGTGCAAGAGGCCCGCCTCGTCGTAGACGATCTGCATCGAACGACCACCGAGGACGTACGACGGCCGCACCATCACGGGATAGGTGATGGCAGCCGCGATTTTCAGTGCTTCGTCGACGGAGTGGGCCATGCCGCTCTCTGCCTGACGCAAGCCGAGTTTGTCGAGCAGTTCGCGGAAACGTGCACGGTCCTCCGCGCGGTCGATGGCATCCGGACTCGTGCCGAGAATCGTGACGCCGGCTCGCGACAGGGAGAGCGCCAGTTTCAGCGGTGTTTGTCCGCCGAATTGGAGCACCACTCCCATGGGCTGTTCCCGTTCCACAATGTTGAGGACATCTTCTTCCGTGAGCGGTTCAAAGTAGAGCCGGTCGGACGTGTCATAGTCCGTGCTGACCGTTTCCGGATTGCAATTGACCATGATGGTTTCGATCTGTTCTTCACGCAACGCCATAGCGGCATGCACGCAGCAATAGTCGAACTCGATCCCCTGCCCGATCCGGTTTGGTCCGCCCCCCAGAATCACGACCTTCTTCCTGGTGGTCGGCCGCGCCTCGCATTCCTGTTCATACGTCGAATAAAGGTACGGCGTGTGGGCTTCAAATTCAGCGGCGCAGGTATCGACCCGCTTGTAGGTCACGCTGCGAGGGGTTGTTCCCCGGCCAAGGGCCACACGCCAACGGCGAACCGCACTTTGCGGCACTCCCAGCAATTGCGCCAGGCGTTCGTCAGCGAAGCCCAACTGTTTTGCTTCGACCAACAGTTCCGGGCGAAGTCCTGCGTCGCCGAGTGCGCCGCGTTCCGCCACGATTCGCGGTTCGAATTCGACAATTTCACGAATCTGTTCGAGAAACCAGGGATCGATTTTGGTGAGCGCAAAGAGTTCCTGATTCGTCATACCAAGACGCATGCCGTCGGCCAGACGCCAGAGCCGGTCCGGGAGCGGTGTGCGCACGGCCTTGCGGACCTGTTCCGCCGCTTCCTCGCGATCGAGCGACGGCGGCACGCCGAGATCGAGACCCATCTTCGAGCTGAATCCGAACTGATCGACTTCCATCGAACGGATTGCCTTCTGAAGCGATTCTTTGAACGTGCGTCCGATGGCCATGACTTCGCCGACCGATTTCATCTGGGTGGTCAACGTGGGATCGGCGCCGGGAAATTTCTGGAAGGCAAAGCGGGGAATTTTCACGACGACGTAATCGATCGTCGGTTCGAAGGAGGCTTTCGTCACGCCGGTGATGTCGTTCGTGATCTCATCCAGCGTGTACCCGACGGCCAGCTTGGCGGCAATTTTTGCGATGGGGAATCCCGTCGCTTTGGAGGCCAGCGCCGAGCTGCGGGAGACGCGTGGATTCATTTCGATGACGACCATGTCCCCGTTCACCGGATTCATGCCGAATTGGATATTGGCGCCGCCCGTATCCACACCGATTTCGCGGATGATGCGCACGGCCGCATCGCGTAGCATCTGGTATTCCTTGTCGGTGAGCGTGAGCGCCGGCGCCACGGTGATGCTGTCCCCGGTGTGAACGCCCATCGGGTCGAGATTCTCGATCGGGCAGATGATGACCACATTGTCCTTCAGGTCGCGCATCACCTCGAGCTCGAACTCTTTCCAGCCGATGACGGACTGTTC
>CAADGJ010000412.1 GCA_900696505.1 uncultured Nitrosospira sp. | reverse complement strand
TCCGCTGCAGGTGTCTGGGTAATCACTTTACTGATATCCATAGTTCCTCCAATCAGGCAAAAAAGCTCACCCGTTCGTTCGATCCGGCACCACGCTCTCCCCTTGCTCCGCGCTCATCCTCTCGTGCCACCGTCTGGGATAGACCTGGTGTTGATGGACGGTTCTGCTGCTGTTGCTGCTGTTGCTGCTGTTGAAACATCCAGGCGTTGTCTCCGCGTCCTTGTTGCTGGTCGACCGTGACCCGCAACATACCCATTTCGAGGCCTGACGTGCGCAACGACGACTCCAACGATTGTCCCTGTTGCAGCAGCCCCTGACCCAACTCTCCATGTTCCGTTCGGATATGCGCATGAACCGTCTGGTCGCTCATCGTGACCCGAACGCGCAACGGCCCCATATCTAGCGGATCCAGATCCAGTGTCACGCTCTGTGACACGGGAGCCATCCCTCGAAGCTCACCGAGCCGTTCCGATTCAGAAGCCCGGAGCACTGCGGTGGTCTGGCCGGATTCGCTTCGACCGGACGAACCGTCGCTGACGGGAGGCGTCGATTGGTGAAGGGCATTGATCCTATCCATGAATGCCGGCCGGGCATTCTGCTCGACTGACGGCACCTGGTTGGGAAGGGGCCGATCAGTTCCTCCGGATGAATCGGAAAGACTCTGTCCGTCCGGCTCCAGAAATCGGCCTGTGTCGGATCCCGCTTGCCCCTCGCTCAGTGACGCACCTTGTGCCAGTGCATCAAGAATCGCCGAACGGTCCGCGCGATCACTCGGGCCTTGCTCCGCCATGTGCAGGTTTTGCTTCGACGAGGTCATGGCAGCAATGGCGGGATTCATGCGATCCCCATCCGTCCGGGCCGCTGCCGTGGAGTCTGTGCGGTCTCCCACTCGGGCGTCCGGCGAAGAATTGTCGCCGGCGAGGGATGGCAGCTCTTTCGCTTTTGTCTGCACCATCTCGTTCCCGTTCTCTGCCCGTTCCTTAGCCTGGGCCTCGTCCTTGCCTGCGTCTACTCTAGGATCCGACTGACCCGCAAGAACCTCTTGCGCACCAGTACCAGCTTCAGATGTCGCCGCGACTAGAGTCGTGGCCGAGGTGGACCCAGCTTCGGCGCGATCGCTTGACATGGCTGCAGCCGCGTTGACGGTCGTCTCAGCGTGGCTGTCCGACTGAGACTCAGCTTGAGGTGTCTGCTGTTCAGGTGGAGCGGCCTGAGCAGTGGGCACCCTCATGGAGGCGAGCAACATGTCCTGCGACACGGCGTCTTGCCCGGGATCTTTCTTTTTGGATTCCTTGGTGTTGCTCTTTTCTTCTGATTTGTCTGTGGACGGCTGTGCCTTCTCCCCGGCACATTCACACCGGTTCGACGACTCATCATCGGACGGTGCTACGCTTGATCGCTCCGATGGTTGGCTGGAGGAGTCGGAGGTAGAGCGACTGACTTGGCGCGCGTGGAGACCTGCCTTCTCCCCGCTGCGAGGCGGAGGAGCCTCGTGTTTGGGCGGCGTCTGTCGCGCCTCTGCCCGCCCGAGCACCGACTCGAAGTTCCGTGATGGATCCGAACCTTGAACCGCCGGCTGGCGATCCCTGGCATCCTGAAGCCCCTGTGACGAGCGGCTTGGAAATCCGTTGAAGACTGGTTGCATATCAGTGGCCATACAATTCCTGTCTGTGACGAGACCGTGAATAGACAGTGGAGACTATTACAAAGGCCGTGCCATGAGACTGCCGCAGGAAAATTGCCTCTGACGCGAGGTTTTGTGATCCGCGAGGGAATCGAGAATGGAGAGAAGGAAATTTCTGCAGTTGAAGATCGGCAAAAGCTGCCGTGAGGACGAGACGTGAAACGAATGGCTAGGGTGTGGTCAGCAATTGTTCGGTCAACCGGGCTGCGCGCTCCGGCTTGACCTCCGCGAGAATGGCGCCCGCGGATTTGCCTTTGAGCAGCCGAAGCACTTCCAGCGCTTTACGTTCAGGCATACGTTCCAGTCTGGCTGCGGCTTCTTCGGCCGGCATGGCTTCATAGATCTTCGCAAGTTGGGCCTGATTCACGTTGACAGCCGGAGTGGCTTTGGCCGTCGTTTTAGCCTTTTCGGCTTCGCCCGCGCCTTTGGCCTGAGCAGCCTGGCGGCGCTTCTTCTCCGCCTCCACCGCTTGCTCATGGCGGGTCACGATTTGTTCCAACTCCGCCTTGAGCTCCAAAAGATGCGTCTCGGATCCACGCACGGCCGTTTCGCGTTTGTCTAAGAGCCGTTTCCGTTGTTCCAACATTTCATAGATTTCACGTGGGGCGCTGGTCGCCGGGCCTTGCACATCTTTTTTCACGCTCTCAGGCTTGGTCTCTTCTTTCTGCGGCACAGCAGCCGGTTTCACTTCTTCTGTCGCATGGGCGGTCGTGATGAGCGTGAGGAACACCGCACCAAATGCTATCAGCGCCACCACGCCAACACACCTGCCCTGCTCAGAGCGGCTCCCCGTCTCCATCATGCCCGTTCTCCCTTATGCAATGGGCTCCGTCTCCAGGCACGTTCATCGAGTAATTGCTGATCCTGGCGCTCACGACGGCGTCGTATCTCCAGCGCGGCTCGCGCATCGAGGAGATCGAGCTTTTTGCGATACTGCATCGCTTCGAGAAGTTCTGCGCGCTTCTGTTCCATCTTCGCTTGCTCGGTCGCCAATGCCTGTTCCAACCCTTTCCGTGCTGCGATGGCCTGATCCATGGCGTCGAGATGGCCGTAGACCTGATCCACGGTGCTGCCTGCACGAACCTGATGCAGATACCGGTCGGCATCTTCTTTGGCTCGGGATTCCAACATGGCCATTCGATTCACCGTTTGTTGCAGGGCATGACTGAGTTCCGCCAATTCCAGTTTGGCGACTTCCTCCAGTTGCACCGCATAGGCTCGGAGCACAGTCACGTTCATTGAATCGTCCCTGCCAATGCCAGAAGTGCGTCGATGGATTGCGGCAACCCGACCGCTTGTTTGGTCTCCTGCCGCAGAAACGCCGTAATGCCGTCGTGGGCCGAGACGGCCTTATCGAGATCTTTGCTTGTACCGGGCTTGTATGCGCCAAGGGTAATCAGATCTTCCGAGCGACGATACAGTGCCGTACGTTCGAGTACCAGGCGCGCGGCCGCATAATGGGCGGGCGTCACGATATCCCGCATCACCCGGCTGGTGCTCTGCAGAATATCAATTGCCGGAAAATGATTACGCGCGGCGAGTTCACGCGACAGCACGATATGTCCGTCAAGAATCGAGCGCACGGCGTCCGCGACCGGATCATTGAG
>CAADGJ010000411.1 GCA_900696505.1 uncultured Nitrosospira sp. | reverse complement strand
GGCCTTGCTCAGCCCCATGTGACCGCCCTGTCACTCCGGCTGTCAGGTGGAGCCTTGGCCTATCGGAAAGGGGCGAGCCCTTCTGAGCTCAAGAAGACCATGCGGCATGAATCCATTCAGACCACCCAGGTTCTCATTGACCAAGTCAACCGCATACGATTTGGAGCGGAACGCTATCTGGACGATATTCAGTAGACAACAGGATGGGAATGAGAGGATATCTTTCAAGGCGAGGGTCCTTTGCTAAAACGCCGTGATAGGGCCGAAAATACATGCTAGAGCTAAATGGCTCTAGCGAGGGCCTACGTCATGATCTATCCGATGTCTGGCTCGATGCAGAAACGGTCTCTTACAAACAGAATGAGTGAAGCGGTCCACCGAAACACGAACAAATGAATAGCAACGACTCATGGGGCAGGCAGTTTCACGGGAATGAGGCAAATGACGTCCAAAGAGAAGTCACAAGCGATACCTATAGACCATAGAGGAGAAAGGAGTGTTCTTATAAAACGAGAGTCAGATCCGGAAGATCAACGTTGGTGCAGAGGTGGTCAAGCGCTTTATTTGTAGGTGTTCTTGCGATTTGTCCTGACTCAGCGTTGTGAAGTTGTCACAACCGTCTCATCCTATTTCGGAAGGACCATGATGTGCTCACACACCGCCACTGGTCTAACGGCATCCTGCCGAAAGACATTTTGAAGAGTCTTCGCTCACCTTTCGACCACTTCCTCCCATAGTAGGGCTCTGCTTCCGGAGCCTTGGGGACATCTGCATCTCTGCTTCACAGTGCGACATCCTCCGTTTTATTGCCCTGGCCATCTGGCCGTATTGCATCGAATAAGATTTTTCCCTATACGTATGCTCATCGTATCCCTACGTAGTCATATACGGAGGAGTCCGCGATGCTTGAAGCACTGTTGGTGCTGTATCGAAATGGTCGCTCCGTTCCGGCACTTCCCTTTTCGAATAAAGAATCCACCGTTTTTCTCCAGAAGCAGTCCTCTCAGAATATTTCAGTGGATTCTGTCGCAACCCAGACACAGACGACGTGGCCGTCGTCATTGGACTTAGAGGCTCACGAGAAGCCCCAGCCCCACCCGTTGATCCACGTGCCATGGGAGGGAGTCCGATTCCTCCTCGCATTGCTCCCATTCGTCCTTCTTATGACCACCTCTGTCGACTCACAGGCAGACGAATCACCGCACAGCAGGCCGAATCCCACACCACCAGTCATACACGAAATCCAGGCCACACCATCTTCTCCCTCAGAAACCACGTCTTTGAACGATCAGAAACAGTCATCCGACAAGACGTCCCTGGTCGGCTATGTGCTGTCCGCTGAAACGGGGAAACCTTTGAATGGAGTCAGCGTGACAGTGGCAGGCCAAGAAGCCATGACCGATGCCAAGGGGCGCTTTGTCTTTTCACAGCCGCCCGCTGGCCATCAACTCGTGACTGTCAACCTCGCATCGCTCGACTCGCATCGGAAGCACCGAAAAGACGGTTCCCCAGGAGGGCTCCTGCATGTCGATCCGGTGTTGGTAGACATTTCTCCCACGGCCGCCACGGAGCTGCCAGATCCCATCTGGGTGGTCCAGACAGATCCGACCCTCGCTCCTATCACACCCGGAAAGAAGAGCGTCGTGCAGCCTCGTCACCTTCCAGGCGTCACGCTGGACATTCCTGAGGGCGCCACGATTCGTGGAGGAGATGGACGGCCTCGGACACAGGTCTCCATCACCGCCGTGCCGCCGGATCGGGTCCCTCGTCTTCCTTCGCGCGCGGCACCCCGTACGGTGTATCTCGTCAGCTTTGAAAGTCCCGGGGGAGGATTCTCCAACACGCCGATTCCCCTTCTGGCGCCGAATGAATCCATGGAAGACCCCGGCACCCGCATGGAATTGTGGTACTACGAGAAGTCGCCCGCGCCCGATCCCGCCTCACATCAGTGGAAACGAGCCGGGTACGGGAGGGTCAGTGATGACGGACGAACGATTGTTCCGGACCCGGGTGTCGGCCAACCGACGTTCTGTTATGTCTATTGGACGGCGGAAAATGTCGCGATCAGCCCACTCTGTCCGTCAGATGGTCAATCCTGTTCGACTGCTGATCCCGTGGACGTGACCACCGGGGCCTTTACCATGCAAAAGACGGACATTGTGCTCCCGGGCCGATTACCCGTGGCGATTAATCGGACCTACCGGAGCCAGGCAGGAGGCATTGGCCCGTTCGGCGAGGGCGGCAGTTTCAATTACCACATTCAGTTGGCAGTGGTTGGTGCAGCGCTCCGGCTCCAAATGTCCGATTTCAGTCGCTATCTGTTCTCGCAAGATCCAGATACGAAATATCGGAATGCGGCCTTCCCGATGTTCAAGGGTGCGGAGATCACGAAGTTCCCGAATAACACGGCGGAACTCCGGTGGAAAGATGGCACGATCTACGCCTTTAACGCAGCCGGCTGGCTGATTGAACAACGCGATCGCTACAACAATCGCATTCAAATCATGCGTGATGCGGCTCAGCGGGTGACCGAGATCAGAGAGCCATCCGGTCGTGCCCTAACCTTTACCTACACCCAGGTTATCCGAGGGCATCTATCGCCGCCTTTCGATGTCATTTCCACGATTACAGACCCTTTAGGTCGCTCGGTAATTTACGTGTACTACGTCGGGTCGAACGGACGGCTGTCACGGGTGGTCGATATCGGTGGCGGAGTAACGACCTACACCTACGGCGAATATACGCAGTCCTACTACTGGAATGAAGGGATGCTCTCTATTACCGATCCCCGCGGTATCACCTACTTGCGCAATGAATATGATCTAAATGGGCGAGTGGCCAAACAAACTCTCGCGAATGGCGGCGCGTATACCTTCGCTTACACGTTGGCCGGTCAAACGGTGACGCAAACCAATGTGACTGATCCCAGAGGCAACGTTACTATCTATAGGATGAATGGATCGCAGTATGTCACACAGGTAGAACGCCCGGGATCCAATATCACCAACTACGAGCGTGACATCGGCACCAACAAACTCACGGCGGTCGTCGATCCGCTGTCAAGACGGACTGAATTTACCTACGACAGTATGGGGAATGTGCTCACCATCAAGGATCCGGAGAACAACACCGCGACGTTCACCTATGAATCGACCTACAACCGTCTGGCGACGATTACGGATGCCTTGACTCCGGCGAACGTCACGTCCTTCAGCTATAACGACGTGGCACGCACGACGACCATCACCGACCCGGAAACCAAACAGACTGTGATTCAGTACAGTACCGTCGGGCAGCCGACGAGCATCACGGACCCGTTGTCGCATGTCACCAGCTTCGCCTACGACACCCAGGGCAATCTCACCACGACCACCGATGCGCTCTCGAATGTGACGACTCGACTCTACGATGCCGTCTCTCGGCTCATTCTACTCATTGATCCAAGAGGCAAACAGAGTCGCTTCCGTTATGACAATCTCAACCGAGTGACGCAGATTCAGGATGCCATAGGCGGCCTCACCAGCTTTAGCTATGACACCAACGGCAATGTGCTCACCGTGACAGATGCCAAGAATCAAACGACGACCTACACCTATGATGAGATGGATCGGCTCAAGACCAGGACCGATGCGATCAACAGGACGGAGAGTTATCAATACGATCTGAACGGAAATCTCACCACGTTCATCGACCGCAAAAGCCAGTCCTCGACCTTTGCCTACGATGCCTTGAATCGCCGCACCAGCGCGACGTATCCCGGCGCTACGACCACCTTCGGCTACGATGCGATCGATCGGCTCACTAGCGTCAGCGATCCGGTTGGGGGAAATATTACCTGGGTCTATGACACCGTAAGCGGCGGGCACCATCCGCGCGTGCAGGAGACCACCACGCCCGGCACCGTGACAGTCGAATACGACGAAATCGGGCGACGGGTCAAACTCAGTGCGACGGGTCAAACGGATACCACCTACACCTATGACAAGAATTCCCGGCTCAAGACGGTGACTAACGGGACGCAGACGATCACGCTGACCTATGACGATGCCGGGCGAAGAGCCTCCCTCAGCTATCCCAATGGCGTTATCACCAGCTATGGCTACGACAACGCCAACCGGCTGCTGACCATCGGGCATGTGAAGACGCCGACGACGATTGAAGCCCTCACATATACATATGACAAAGGCGGAAACCGGATCACGCAGGTACGGCAAAATGCAGTGGCGTCGAATCTCCCCACGGCCATCACCGCCGCCAGCATCACGTATGATGCGGCAAACGAACTCACCCGCTGGAATAGCGCCACGACCAATCTGACGTACGACAACAACGGCAATCTTATGAGCGAGACACAGGGCGGGGTGACGACGACCTACACGTGGGACTCGCGCAACCGACTGACTGGACTCAACCGAACCGGGCTTACCACCAGCTTCGTCTATGACGGCTTGAGCCGCAGGAAGTCGAAGACCATCAACGGCACGACGACTGGATTCTGGTACGACGACGATGATGTGTTGGCGGAACTGTCAGGGGTCACTCCCACTGCCACATATCTGCGAAGTATAAATATCGATGAGCCGTTTATTCGCAAACAATCAAGCGGAGATGAGTTCTATCAGACGGATGCACTGGGGACGACGCTGGCCCTGACCAACAGTATAGGCGCAAGTGCGACCATCTACACGCAGGAAACTTTCGGCAAGACCACGAAGACGGGTGCCTCAACCAATAATTTCCAGTTCACGGGCAGAGAGCAGGATGAAACAGGGCTGTACTTCTACCGGGCGCGATATTACCACCCAGCGATTCATCGATTTCTCAGTGAAGATCCATATAATCTATCCTCCCTCAAAACAAATGCCTCTGCTGAATCATTAGTTGATCACATCGAGATCGCTAGCTTCTTGGCACAACCGGAGCGACAGAACCCGTATCCGTATGTCGGGAATGCTCCCACCATGTATGTCGATCCTCTTGGTTTATTATTTGGTGGAACCGTCGATGCAGGAGAAGGCTTGGGGGAATATGCTGCACAGTATTGGGCTGATCTCGCAGTACGGACCGAGAACCCGCTCTATAGCATACCCGGAGCCTTAGCATCACTGTGGACACGTAAGACTTCAGACGCCACCGTCGAAACGTTAAGTCTCGCCTATAACGTAGGCCTCTGGCACAAATATGGGTTGAAAATGGCGTTCTGGAAATATCCAAACGCTGGCGGAGCAGGAATAAATATACTGGAAAAGGGCAAGAGTATTATTCGACTCGATTGGCACCAGTTCAAGTCCGGTGGCCAGATTGTATCCAGGCCCCATATTGATATTCCTGGCATCGTTAAGCACTGGCCGTGGAAAAAGTGAGGGACCTATGTCGAATGATCGAGTAGTTCTTTCTACTCTCCAAGATCTTTGCAGAGATGTTCTCGGTGGGACAGTCAAGCTGGAAGAGTTTTATACACGTTGGCCCAAAGCGGGTGACACAAGTTCTTTTTTGCGCCAAATCCATGACGATATCGAGGATGGGATTCAACACACTCCGGGTCATTTCCTTAAAGAGGGAATAAATCATGAGGCCTGGAAAAAATCTTATCCTTATTTGGCTGTATACCTCGACCTTTCGCTTCTCAACTTGAATTTTGCCTTTGAAGATTTGGAGCAGCACCGTAAAGCTATATTGAAAAGTAAGCCCCAGTCGACAGAAAACGTCGATGAATTGCTTGCGCGGCTTATCGATCGAACAGGCAAATAAACTGCCCTCGCAAATCCAATATGGGAACACAGTATGGCTCTGAGAATTTTGATCGATAGATTCACTGGAGGAACGGGAGCCGTTCAGGTGATCTGCCGTGCTCAGCCCAGGATCAAGACAGTTGCGTCGTCTCGGAGAAACTACAATAGTTCAGGTAGATCCCAATTATCACCCAGACCTCTGCACAACTCAGGGAATTTTACCAATCGAAACCTCAATCGCGATCGCTCATGAAATGGGACACCTTATCCGAGCTCATGATGACGGACCTGGGAGTATGGCCAACATTTTGAAAAATGAAAATCCTGTGCGACGCGACCTAGGTATACCTTTAAGGACACAATATGATCCCCCCCATGTAAGAAGAAGTAATAAATATATTTACTCTATATTCTCGTGGACTGGTCTGATTCTAAGTCTCTTACTCACTTCGGCAATGTCCGCGGGAGAACAGGATAAATTTAGGGAAAATGCTATCGATAGCGGAATGTCTAGCTCCAGATATCGCTCTGATGACCACCATTCGACGGTCCTTCACTTTCTTCCATTTGGTACAGAAACCGTGATGGGTATAACTCCTCAAGCTATTGAAGAACATAGTGATTACATTCTTCGTTTCTCTAAAATTTGGCCAATGGAAAGTCCATTCCCACGTTATGAAGAACACACGTTTGTAAAGTTTCTTCGGACAATTTTCACATCTAAAACAACTACGCAACGTATCAACACAAGCTTCATCCGTTTGAAAGTGAAATTCCCTGATGCAACGTTTTACATAGACGACACAGGAGTCGTGTGGCGGGAGGACACGAGACTATACTTTCAGTTAACAAATGAACAAATGAAAGACATTGCCACAAGAATAACAGGTTACGCGGGTGTGGTTTGACCCCGGTCGTCAATAGTGGACGCCATGAATTACAGCCTCACGCCGCCGGCTGCTGACGGGCCCACTGCTGGGCAAATGCGGCGGGGGAGCGATTCCCCAGCCGTGAATGCCGACGCTGACGGTT
>CAADGJ010000410.1 GCA_900696505.1 uncultured Nitrosospira sp. | reverse complement strand
CGTTCCAGCCGGTGATGACGGTGCTGCTTTCTGGTGCAGCGCACCAGTTCCAATATCACGGCTGTCTGTTACGAAGGCCGCGTGGGTTCGATGATGCGGAACCGCACCTCATCAACCTGGGTATAGGCCGACGTTTCTTCGCCTGCAAACAGGCCGCACCGGTAGAGGCCGGCTGTCCAGCCTGTGGCCGGACGAGGCAGCACAAAATAACCGGATTGATCGTTCGTGGACATGATGAGCCGGTCTTGCGCGACGGCTGTGTGTGCGCCGGCCAGTTCGGCGGTCTCTTTGAAGCAGCGTGCGGCCAGGGGCACCTCATCATATGAGGCGGTGACCAGGCTGAAGACCAGATAGATATCCTGCTGACTGCCCGGGAAGCTGATACCCGGGTCCAACGGAATGAAGTCATGCGCGCCGGTCGGTGAATCATCGCGCATTACTTTTTTTGCTGGAATGACGAAACGAAACCAGGCGAAGTCGGCGTCCCGGCCGACGAGGGACGCCGCAGGATCCAGCGTGTTTTGCGGCTTCAAAGCTTCGATGGCCTTCGCGGCGAGTTCCGCCTCCGGAGGAATCGTCGGAGCCGCCGCCTTGGCTTGAGCCGCCGTGGCTGCAGCGTCTTCGTCGACCTGCTGGGCAAACTCCGGCACGTGCAGGCGGACCTTCTCCAACCACTGTACGAGGTTGGCCTTATTCAAGACACGGGTTCCGGAGGGGAGCTGCACGTCCTTCGTGGATTTTTCAAACTCCACGGTCGCATCGTACAGCGTCTTGAACTGCATGTAGGCGTCTTCCCAGCGTCCCAGCTCCACCATGCATTGGCCCATACGAAACGCCGTGGTCGTATGTTCTTCATCAGTCGGATCGAATTCAGACCCAGCTTGTGACACTGCGAGCGCGTCCTTGCAACGGCCCAACCCCATGAGGATGAGACTGAGATGCCGCCCGGCCAGCGGATCCATCGGGTTGAGGCGAAGGAGTTCTCGATAGACCGGCTCCGCTTCACGAAACCGTCCAGCCTCAAAGAGCCGGTACCCCTCCGCGCGGATCATCGACCAGTCGCGTAATTGTTTCGGGCTGACATCCGGTGTCATGACCGGTGCAAACCGGCGCCCCCGCTCCGTCGAGCCGAAGAAGACGGTGAGGAGATTTCTGGCAGAGAGGTGCAGCGGCGAGCCGGGCGGGACTCGATCCAGGACGAACTGCACGTCACGTTCGGCGCCTTCGTAATCGAGAATATCAAACCGGGCCCGCGCCAGCGCCAACCGCCAGTTGAGCATGTCCGGTCCGAGTTCCACGGCTTTCTGGTAGGCCTCGAAGGATTCTTCCAGCCGGTCCAGTTTCCGGAGTTCGCGAGCCAGGCGCAGATGGAGCAGGGGGTTGTGCGGATCGATTACGGCGATGCGTTGAAGCTCGGCGACCGCTTCCTCGACCTGTCCTGATCTCACCAGCACACTCCACTTGGCCCACCGGACGTCGAGGGCGGCAGGGATGCTTGCCAGGACAGTCTCGTACGATTCAAGCGCGGCTTCGGTTTGCCGTGAGGTGGCCAGCATGTCTCCGCGAAGTTGATGCAGCGCGAGCGCTCGCGGATGGTCTTGAATGCCCTGCTCGACGATGCCGAGCGCAAGATTGAGCGTCCCCTGTTCCCAGGCTGCCTTGGCATGTTGTGCGATCTGGCCTTCCGAGCGAAGCGGGAGGTCATTGGCGAACGCGCCCGAACCGGTTCCCGCAATGGGCGTGAGAAGCAACATGACCGATAGGCTGAGCAGCCGCCCATGGTGGCGAACCTGCCGGTCTTTGGGAACAGCCATACGAAATCTATGTGTGATCATGGTGGAGGTCTCTAGTGTTACGGACGAGCCGTCTCCTGTCTTTCGATCATTAGAGGCAGAACGAATCTGAAGGATTCGCCTTCGCCTGATGGATCGAGACATAAGACTCTATCTTACTGTATGAACGTCTAGCCCTGCGAGCGCACCGGGGGACCACGCCATTATGTGAAAGTGATGCCGTGTGGGCGCCGAGAGAAAGTGGCCCGATCAGAACGACGAAGAGCGGAACCCGCTCATCGAACGTTGACGAAGCGGCCTTGCGCGGTGGCTCGCAGCTGATTGATCTCCTCACTCCGCGTCACCGAAAGCGGCACGGTATGGGAGAGTTCCTGGATGAGAAGATCGGTCGTCAACGGCTGTTTGTGATACAGCGCACGATACAGGCCAGCGACCACGGCCTGTTCGATTTCCGATCCGCTGAATCCTTTGCTGGCGTCCACGAGCTTCGGGAGATCGAATTGTGCGCGGTCTTGTTTGCGAAGGCTCAGATGGATCGACCAGATGGCGGTACGTTCGTCCTTGTCTGGAAGATCCACAAAGAATATCTCGTCAAAGCGGCCTTTGCGCAGCAACTCGGGAGGCAGAGCCGAGAGATTATTGGCTGTCGCCACGACAAAGACGTCCTGCTTCTTTTCCTGCAGCCATGTGAGAAAGGCGCCGAACAGCCGGCGGCTCAGGCCCCCATCCGCATCTCCGCTGCCGCCTCCCGCCGACATCGCCTTTTCGATTTCATCGATCCAGAGCACAATTGGAGACAGGGATTCAGCCATCTCGATCGCTTTGCGAAAGTTCTTTTCCGATTCGCCGACGAATTTGTCGAATAACCGGCCTGCATCCAATTTGAGCAGCGGCAAGTGCCATTCGCGCGCAATGGCTTTGGCCGCGAGCGATTTGCCGCATCCCGGCACACCGACCAGCATGATGCCGCGTGGCGGGGTCAGGTTGAGCGCCTTGGCTTCGGCCGTGAAGCCCATCTTCGCCCGCTCCAGCCAGGACTTCAGTTTCACGAAGCCGCCCAGTTCGAACCGATTGTCTTCCAACGGATAATATTCCAGTAGGCCGCCGTCTCTTATGGCTTGGACTTTGCGCGTGAGAATCGTCTGCACATCGTCGGCGGACAGCACTCCATCTTCGATCACGCATTGGGTGATGACCTGCCGTGCCTGATGCAAGGTCAGGCCTTGTAAGGCGCGAAGGATGGCCTCGCAGTCCTGGTCCGATGGGCCGGCCATCGTGGGCTTGGGGGTGGCCATGGAGTTGAGCAAACTCTGCACGACGGTGGTCGAGGTTGGTCGACGGGGTGACGTTCGCGTCCTCAACGATTGGAGGACGCTCTGAAGCATCGCGTGTAACTCATCTCGATCCGGGAGCTGCAGATCGAACCGCACCGCAATCTGATCGAGGTCGAGCGGCAGGGTGATGGGATGTCCCGTCATGACGCAGGTTGCCCGTGAACGGCTGAGGTGATGACTCACCTCTCGCAGTTGGCGCGCGACAGCGGCATCCTGCAAGTGCGGGGCAAGATCCTTCAACCAGAAAATGCCTTCGACGGTCAATCCATTGAGATGTTGAAGCGCCGCCAGTGGGGTGGCGGTCAGCTTGCTGAGGCTCGGCCCTTCCTCGGGCCTGGTGAGGCCTCTCGTAATCGACCATTCGAACAGGGGCATGCGTTCCTGGGCGGCGACGGATTGCAGCAACGTCATCACCCGGTCTTCTTCCACGGTCTCGAT
>CAADGJ010000409.1 GCA_900696505.1 uncultured Nitrosospira sp. | reverse complement strand
GTCGTCACACCGTTTCCCTTCGGGCTGTTTCATAAGAAAGCGTTCTATCCGCTGGAGGCCAGCGTCATCGTCTGCCCGGCACTCATTCCGCTTCCACCCATGCAGGTCCAGGCACTACACGCGATCGGCCATGATCACGCCTTGGCTCGACGTGGCCACGGAAATTCACTCTACAATCTGCGGGAGTTTCGCCCGGGCGACGATTCGCGAGCCATCCATTGGATGACGACCGCACGAACGGCCAAACTCATGCTCAAAGAGACTGAAGCCGAAGACCAACGCATCATCACGCTTGCGGTCTTTACGGTGGCAGCGGACGCAGAAGTGACAACATTCGAACGGGCGCTCTCTATCGCCGCTTCTTTGATTGATCAATTGCTGAAGAGCGGGGTTCGCCTTCGCCTGCTGCTGGGCGATCAACAAGAAGTCATGGCCGAGGGAAACGAGTCACCGCTTCATCTGTTCCATGCCCTGGCACTCTGTGAGCGAAGGCCCGTAGACGACAGTACAGCCGTCCAGCAGGCGCTGATCTCAACTCTCGTACGGTCCCAGGATGGCCCCACGCTCTTGATAGCATCATGGGCAGACCCGGCCCTCCAGGATCTGTTTCCAGGTGTGGATCAAATTCTTACCCCTCACACGCACAAGGACCTCTTCGATGCCGATGGATCAGGCCTTCCGGCTTAGCTCCATTCTCCTGGCTGGGACCGGCTTCGCCAGCCTGACACTCGCCATGGCCTTGCCGTTGTGGCTCTTAGTCCTGGCGGCGGGAGCCTTCGGCATGGCATTGCTGCGCGTCCAGTCTTCAGGCGCGATCTCCGGTGCCATCGGGCATCTGCGGTTCTCAGCGCTCACGTGGAATATCTTTCTCCTGCTTGCGTTCGCCGGATTCTGGATCGACCTCTTCCTCATCTCACAGGAGATCCTTCCGGCAGGCATTCACTTTCTTGTCCTGCTCCTCGTCAACAAACTCTCGAATCTCGATCAGCGACGCGACTTCCTGCATCTCTACGCCATCAGCCTGATCGCACTCCTGGCCTCCGCGGCGCTGACGACGCAAATCTGGTATGCCCCGTTTTTCTTCATCTACCTGGTCATCGGCGTGTGGACGCTTCTGCTCTACCACCTGCTGCAGGAACGGGAAGAGCTGACCGAACCGGAACCAGGGCACGCTCACGCCGAGCCGTCACCCGTGCCCCTTCCCCGCCTTACGGCCCGGTTTTTCTGGACCACCAACGCCATGGCGGCGAGCGCGTTTGGTCTCACGTTGCTGTTCTTTTTTCTCATCCCGCGAGTGGGAGTAGGGTTTTTTCAAAACAATCATGGAGAAAACCTGCGCACGACAGGGTTTTCGGAGCATGTCGACTTGGGAGTGATGGGGCCCGTCAAGCAGGACCCCAGCATTGTCATGCGAGTGGAACTCCCTGAACGCACAGGTCACGACGCGAAGTGGGAGCCACTGTACCTTCGAGGCGTCGCCTACAATCGGTATGATGGAAAATCCTGGAGCAACAGCCTGCCGCACCGCCGCATGCTCACGGAGCTTCCCGAAGGCACCTTCACGCTCCGTACGTTAGCCTCCAAACCATCACCCCCGGCTCGCCAGCTCAAACTGGAGATCCTTCTTGAGCCACTCGACACCACGGTCCTCTTCGGCAGCCCGTTTCCCACGGCGGTCAAAGGCCACTTCCTCTCCCTCCAATCGGATCTGATGGGCTCCCTGTATCTGCCGTTCCCCCTCCACACACGGAGCCAATACACCGTCTATTCCTCACCGACCAGCTTGAATGCCGCGGAGAAAAAATCCGCGGCGTTGATCTACCCCGACTCTATTCTGCAACAATATCTCCAGGTGCCCGCGGTGAATGAGCAGGTCCTCGAACTCGCGCGCCAGGTCACGCGTCCTGCAACCAGCGTCGCCCAAGCCGTCGCCATGGTGCACACGCATTTGCTGACTCATTACCGATACAACCTGGATGTCCCCTCGCTGCAGTCTCCGCATCCGCTCGAAGACTTTCTGCTGACTCGAAAAACCGGCTATTGCGAGCACTATGCGACGGCCATGGTGGTGATGCTTCGCTCCGTAGGCATCCCCGCACGCCTGGTGACCGGATTTCTCGCCACTGAATGGAATGAATTCGGCGGGTACTACACCGTACGTCAACGAGATGCGCATGCCTGGGTAGAAGTGTATTTCCCCCAATCAGGCTGGATCACCATGGATCCCACCCCGCCCTCGCCGAATGCAGTCGGTCCGACCTGGTGGCAATCGGCCAACAGTGCGATGGATTCGATTCGCCTCCAATGGGATCGCCTGTTCGTCCACTACAGCGCACATGATCAATTCACCGTGGTGCAAGGCATTCGAGAAGGCGGAGAAGCCGTGCGGGCAGGATTTTCCGAGACGTTGAGCGCCCTGTCAGCGCAGGGTGTCGCCATCGTGAGTCATATGGTGATCCGCTTGACTCCCTCGGGTGTTCCGCACGTTGTGATCGCTCTTGTGCTGGCAGCCGCCGCAATCTATGGAGGGATAGTGATCTTGCGGAGGTTCCGGACGAGGACCACGCCACGCAGTCCATTTTCAACGCAGCAACAGACCGTCATCGCGCTCTACACCACCATGCTGCAATGCTGCGCGCAGCAGGGAATCACGAAACCGGCCAGCGCAACCTCAGTAGAATTTCTCGAACAGATTCGGACGCGATGGGGCGAGGCTTGGCCTCTCGTTGACTCCGTCACGCGGCTGTATGCTCGAGTACGATTTGGAGAAGCGGCGCTGACTGAGGCAGACCTCGCGACGGCAGAAGTCCAGCTGCGCACACTCCGACTTCTCAAACGCAAGACCGCCGACTCGCAGTAACCAGGGCACTCACGCCTCAATCCATCAAGCTAGTGCTACGTGAAACCACCGGACTTCCACACGCCAGGCGAAACGGAAGGAAGTCGTTGTGATTAAAGAACTGCTCGCTGCCGAACGAGTCTTCGTCATTGACCATTTTCTTTCGGAGGAAGAGTGTGCGGCACTGATCCGGCGCAGTGAAGCAGCGGCCTATGAACCTGGAACCGTCGGTGGCGTGGTGAATGAAAACTTCCGCAATAACGAGCGGGTGATCGTCGATGATGAGTCCCTCGCGTCAAACTTATTTCAACGCGCTCAACCCTTCCTCCCAGCCGTTCTTGATGGCCATCATCTCGTCGGCTTCAACGAACGGCGGCGATTTTATCGGTATCAACCCGGCCAGACGTTCCAGCCTCATCGCGACGGCTCCTATCTGCGGATGAAGACCGGAGACAAAAGTGAAGTGACGATGATGATCTATCTCAATGATGGGATGGTGGGCGGGGAGACGAAGTTCTATGCGAGCGCCGACCATGCATTCCTGCAACCTCCTGCTCCGTATCTGTCGGTTCGGCCGAAGATGGGAATGGCGCTTGTATTTCTGCATGCCATTTGGCACGAAGGTGCCGTGGTGCAGAGCGGACTGAAGTACGTACTCCGCACGGATGTCTTATACGGTTTGCACTCTGCCGAGTCCCGCCAGGGCTAGCTATCTGTCCCTACTTAGGGGCGTGCATTGCCGCATGTAATGCCCAAACCGGTGCACGTGCACGAGGAACGATCAATGACAAGGAGATCTGGAACGATCTTGCGTGGAGGTAATTGAAAAGTTGGAGCGGGAAACGGGATTTGAACCCGCGACCCTCGCCTTGGCAAGGCGATGCTCTACCACTGAGCTATTCCCGCGTCCGTCGGAAGAAGCGGGATTCTACCGGCCAGATATAAAGACTGTCAAGCCAGACATCGCAATATCCTTCGCACAACGATCGATCATCTTCTCGTACGAATTGTTGATGCTCTCGAAACCGTTCGCCGCACAGAGTGCCCATCTGCCACCGCCATCTTGGTCTTTCGACTCAGACCTGCCTGCTTCTTCTGTCCACTTGACGGACTTGAGAGGCTTGAGTACAGTGAATGTAATGTCGCTTTTCGCTATTCCTATCAATGAGGTAACCGTAGCGTGACCTCCCGCCCGCAGCAGTCGGCACCCTTTGCAGCGCAAGCCGTTTCATTCGACGAGTATCTCGCATCAGGCAAGATTCCAGACGGATTGCTTGTCAGCGAGTATGTGGAACAGCAGTTCGTCGAACGTCTGGTCCACTACGTACTCAGCGTTCCGGCCGGCAGTTACAGCATGGCCCAGCTGAGCCGCCTCCTTGAGCAATTGGATCCTCGCGCCCAGGTATTTTTCTTCAAGCGACTCAAAGAGAACAGCCCGGACAGCCTCAAAGATTTTGCCCCGCTGTACTACGGGTCCATGAACGAGTTTCACTCCCTCCTGTTCACCTAGTCGCTGTTCATCAAAAAAATTCCTTGTCGCCCCCCTAATCTCAGGTATAATCACGAGAACCTCTTAATGAGCCAAGGAGCACTATGAATCCC
Source organism: uncultured Nitrosospira sp. (assembly GCA_900696505.1). GTDB lineage: Bacteria > Nitrospirota > Nitrospiria > Nitrospirales > Nitrospiraceae > Nitrospira_A. The sequence goes on along the minus strand of CAADGJ010000409.1, from coordinate 15,029 downwards.
ACGTTACAACGCGCAGTTACGAGTTTCTATAATCTGGTGTACGAAGCCCAGACCTTTGCGACGACCATGTCCCGCATCGACACCGCTGAGCAGGAACATTATGCCGGGCGGATCGAAGGCCTCAATTGGGTCCTGGATCGCTGCCAGGAACTCGAGGACATGGACGCCAACATCACGCCGACGACGTTGCAACGCGTACTGACGGAAGTGAAATCCGACCTGGACCATGAGCTCTCCGTGCAACGTCGGGAAAAGGGTCGACGGGCAGACGGACGCGAGGAGGCCCTGACCTTCGTTGCGGACTATTTGTCCAGCCTGATCACGGCAACTGAGATCGAGTCCGCAAAAACCTCCGTGTAACCGCCTGTCGATTGTCTCCAGGCTTATCCTTCGTTATGGCCTCCTCCGAGGGCGACTATGGCCCGTGAGTGGATCATCTTCGCCATTTGTCTCGGCTTGGGAGGCCATATTGCCCTCGCCGTCGTTCTGCATGCACCGGACATGTGGCCGTGGAGTAAAGCCTGGCTGTACGGATTACTTTCCGGCCTGACTCTCTATATCGTGGTGCAGGTCCTGCGGTCGCTGTGGTGGGTTTTTCGCGGACGAAACAGCGATGAGCCCGATGTTCCAGAAGACCAGCATATTCGCTGACCCTTGCTCGACGAACATCCCATATAAGCCATTGCGCGCTCTATCCAGCTCTCAGTAGAATACCCTCCATGCAGCCACGTTCGAACAGACCGTCACCACCTGGTTGGCCTCCGCGTGCCACACAGCCCCGGAGGACCCCCGCGTCTCCTCAAGGCCACCGTCAAACGGATCAATACGATTCATTTAGCGCCTCCTTGCTCTACTGCGGTCATTGTCGTCAAGCGACTCCCACCCGCCAGCGCCTGCTTCTCGTGTTACCTACTGGAAATCTGTACGAGTATCTCTGCGCGCAATGCGGAACCTCAACAGGCTCCAAAACCGAGAGCGCCTCAGGAGAGAGCGGTCTCGTAGCCCCGTAGTCTCCACCAGCCTGTCCTCGTCTTTCGCGATGTAGAGGAACTCCCGAACAAGGGCGCGAAGGGATACAGACAGGGTGCATTGCCCCCTGAGGGCACCCATCCAACATCAACATGCTTGTGAGGTAACCTGAGAAGATTCGAGGTGGGAAAACTACGCCACCTGGTCGAGCGGAATTCCCTCATCGATCAACATGACCGGGATATCCTCACGCACAGGGTAGAGAATCTTATTATCGGATCGCACTAACCCGCCATCGAGCTTTTCCGTGACAGCCTTTTGCGCCTTGTTCTTTAATACTCCCCGCTCGATCGCTCCGTTCACCTTTTGAATCAACAGATCGTCAGCCAATACGACTGCCTGCTTGGTTTCAGGGCAACACAGAATGGCCAACAAGTCTTTGTCGAGATTGACTTTCTTTTGCACGGCATCGCTCACGATGAATCTCACAATCTCACCCGACAGGGTGACTCAAAGGTTACCCGAAACATAGTCCAAAAAAATCGGCAGATCAAGTAGATACCAAAACTCATCCCCATCTGGTATCGTAGATGATCGTTACCCCTCTCGCGCACCAACACCAGGACTCAGCGTGACATCTTCTCATCGACTTGGACGCATCTTTTTTACCGGACTGCTCCTGCTCGTTCCGGCCTGGACGACCTTCTTGATCCTGGCAGCCCTGTTTGAAACGCTCGACTCGTTCCTGCTCAACCTCATCGGTCATCAGATCCAGCCCTACGCGCCAGGGTTGGGGATTCTGCTGCTCATCGGCATGGTGCTGATGGTTGGGGCCATTGCTACACAGGTCATCGGGCAACGCTTCGTCCGTTGGGCCGAAACGACGCTCGAAGGCATTCCATTGATCCGCAGCATCTATTTGACTTTGAAGAGCATGACGGATCTTCTGAACTACCGCGCGCGCTTCGGACAAAGTACGGTCGTCGCGTTCCCGTTCCCGCGCGATGGGCTCTGGGCGCTCGGTTTCGTCATGGGCTCACCCCCAGCCGCACTACAAGTCGCTCCATCGGTCGAATTGGTCATGGTATTCGTCCCGACTGCCATTCACCCGTTCACCGGCTATCTCGCCATGATTCCCAAAACCCAATTGCAGCCACTGAACCTCTTGCCGGAAGAAGCGCTCAAGTTGGAATTCTCAGCGGGCTTGTATCGCCCCCTCCAGGGCTGGCTCACAGCCCCGGCGGTGAAGTCGTCATGATCTCCGCTGATCAGTTACGCATCCGACCGGCGACCGTGCAGGATGTGGACGTCCTTACGACATTCAGCGCAGCCATGGCTTGGGAGACCGAACACCGACGACTCGACCTCGCGCGTCTCAGACTTGGCACACAAGCCGTCATCGACCGACCTGAACAGGGACAATATTACGTCGCGGACTTGCACCGAAACGCTCCGGCCGATACAGTGACCGTAGGGCAACTGCTCCTCACGTATGAATGGAGCGATTGGCGGAATGCCCAGTTCTGGTGGATCCAGAGCGTCTACGTTGACCCCGCATGGCGACGCCAAGGCGTGTACCGTGCGATGCATCAAGCAGTGATGGCCCTGGCGCAATCGCGAGCGGATGTGTGCGGCGTCCGTCTGTACGTAGAGGGCGACAACACCGTCGCCCAGGGAGTGTATGAACGGGTCGGACTTACCCCGTCGACCTACCGGATTTATGAATCCGATTTCGTCCTTCCCAAACCTTCTTCCCCCGACCGCCGGTAGCCGGCCCGGTGGGTGATACGCATAAGGAGGATCACATATGCGACGAGCGGGCCTGTTGCTGGGCGCGATGTTGCTAACGCTGAACGCCTGCGCATTCAGCCGAGGCACCCTGGGCGAAGAGATCAAGACGGACACCGTCAACTCGATCAAAAAGGGCGTCACGACCCGAGCGGATGTCCTGGCCCAACTCGGCGCGCCAGACCGTCTGCTGCAACTGAACGGACGCGATCTCTTTCAATACTACCGCTACGACGCCAAGGTCGGCAGCTTGCTCCTCATCTTGATCAACTTTTCCCGCGTGTCAGTCAAAAGCGACGACCTGTTTGTCATCATCAATCGCGATGGAATCGTGGAAGATGTGATCGCGTCGAAGCGCACTGAAAATCTGGAGTTCAGGTTCTGGCCCTTCGGAGACTGACGCCGTGTTACCCAGGACTGTCTCGCGCACATTCCTTTTCGCCGCGATACTGATGATGCCCTTGTCCGGCTGCAACGTCGCGCGCCTGACCATCAATACTCCACTGACTCCCCAAACAGTGTCTTTCATTACCGAGGGGCAGACGACGCTGACCGATGTCGTAAACAAATTGGGCGCGCCCGACTCCATTACCGATGCCGAGGGTGGAGCAGTGGTGACCTATCGGTTTCTCAACGCCAAGTACTCGCGGGTGAACTTTGGCTGGCTGGTCAAGCCCTGGTCCCCCGTGGACCCGGATCTCGTCTTCTCTCGCTCCGGCATGGGCACGGACGCATTCGAGCTCCTGTGCGACTCTAACTGGGTCGTGACACACCAGGCATTCGTCCGTCATCGTCCGGATCCATTGTTTACACCCTATCCGTTTTAACCTGCCCAGACACCATCGCCGTTCACGAATTGCTGCCTTGCTCCCATCTCGTTATAATGCCGCTCATGGGCGCAGGGTCCTCCGACGAGTCAGCGAGCCGACATCCTCACAGCGCGTCTTCTTCCTATATCCCCGCCGATCGCGACATCGACTTTCTCCAGCGCGATGAGTTACGCCCGCTCCGTCTCGGGCTGGAACTCCTGAAGCCGGAATTGATCCAAATAGAACAAGGCATCCGTTCGACGATCGTGGTCTTCGGCAGTTCCCGGCTAGTTGAACCTTCCCTTGCGCGCCAGGCGCTAGAAGCCGCGAAGGCCGAGTTGCAGATCGCGCCGCAGGATGCGCTGCGACAGCAGCAGGTGACGATGGCCGAACGCCGCCTGGCCATGGCGCACTACTATGACATCGCCCGTGAATTCGGCCGCCTGGTGTCCGCGACGTGCCAAATCAACGGGCAGTGCGACTTCGTCATTGTCACCGGCGGCGGACCCGGCATCATGGAAGCCGCCAACCGCGGGGCGGCAGACGCCGGCGCCAAGTCCATAGGACTCAACATCACCCTCCCGCATGAACAACAACCGAACCCCTACATCACACCGGATTTGTGTTTCCAATTTCGCTACTTCGCGTTACGTAAAATGCATTTTCTCCTTCGTGCCCGAGCGCTGGTCGTTTTTCCCGGCGGGTTCGGCACGCTCGACGACCTCTTCGAGACCCTGACCCTTCTCCAGACCGGCAAAACCCGCAACATTACGATCGTCCTCATCGGGCGGGCCTATTGGGAGCGACTCATCAATTGGTCCATGCTGGCAGATGAAGGGCTCATCGGTCCCAACGATCTCGTGCTCTTCCATTTTGCAGAAACGGCTCAACAGGCATGGGACCTGATCAGTCAGACCCATGGAGGCCCTGCCGCACGATGAAGATCTCGTTCCATGGCGCCGCGCGTTCAGTCACCGGAAGCCGTCATGTTCTGGAAATGCCAGGCAGCCGAATCCTGTTGGACTGCGGTCTTTTTCAGGGCCCACGGCAGGAGGCTGATCGGCAAAACCGCTTCTTAGGATTCGATCCGCGCTCGATTCAAGCCGTGCTCCTGTCGCATGCGCATATCGACCACTCCGGCGCCCTTCCCGTCCTAGGCCAGCACCAGTTTCGCGGGGATGTCCACATGACTCGTGCCACGGCCGACCTGACCGCCGTGATGCTGGAAGACTCGGCCCGCCTGCAAGAAAACGACTGCGCCTACCTGAACCGGAAAGAACATCGTCGCGGACAGAAGTGTTTGAAGCCGTTCTATGAGACACGGGACGCGCGAGCCATCATCCGCCGTTTCGTTGGCGCGCGTTACGGTGACACCATCAAGGTGACGCCTCGCCTCACCGCTTCCTTCCATGATGTCGGACACATTCTCGGGTCCGCCGCCATCCGGCTCAAATACTCCGCGCGCGGCAACAGTACCACCGTGCTGTTCTCCGGCGATTTGGGACGATCCCACATGCCCATCCTCCGCGACCCGACGCCGCCGCCGAGTTGTGATGTGCTGATCATCGAATCCACCTACGGCGATCGACTTCACGAGGAGGCCGGGGAAACCCTGACCAAGAAAGCGCAACAGCTCGTCGCACACGCGAAAGCGCATAACAGTAAGATCATCGTCCCCGCATTCGCACTCGGACGGACGCAAGACCTCGTGATGCGCATCAAACATTTGGTGGCCGAAGGCCAGATCGATCCGCTTCCCATTTACATCGATTCACCGCTGGCGTCGAAGGTCACGGACGTGTTCCGCAAGCACCCTGAGTGTTACGACGAAGAGACGTATCGCACGTTCACTTCGGAAGGCGATCCCTTCGCCGCCCGGTATATCCGGTATGTCTCATCACCGGATGAAAGTAAGCGACTCAACAGCGTGAAAGGTCCCTGCGTCATCATTGCGTCATCCGGCATGTGTGAGGGAGGACGCGTGGTGCATCACCTCAAACATGCCATTCAGGACGAAGCCAATATCATCGCTATCGTGGGCTTTCAGGCAGAACATACCCTGGGACGCAGGCTGGTTGAGGGCTGGGATGTCGTACCGCTGTTCGGCATTCCCACGGCACGGCGCGCGCAGGTCGTCGTGTTCAACGGATTGTCGGCCCATGCGGATCGGAACGATCTACTCGCGTATGTGAGAGCGATTTCTCCTCCGCCTCAACACATCTTCGTGGTGCATGGAGAAGAAAAACAGGCACTGTCACTGGCGGCGGCGATCCAGGCCGAATACCCACGAACTTCGATTGTCGTGCCGCACAAAGAAAGTAGTTATGAAGTCTAGCGTCACTCCGCGCTTCACAGCCGATGACGTATGGAGGATGCCGTCAACATGAGCCATTCACACCCCGGGTCCTTTTCGATCATCGCCTGCGTGGTTCTCGTGATGACGACAGGCGTCCATTCCGGATGGAGCGCAGAGACGCTCAGCGACGTGACTGAAGAACCGCGGGTACGCGCTCGCGCCCTCGGCCTGACACTCGGACAATTGGAGCCCGGCCCGTTGAATGCCATTACTGATGTGCCGGGAGTGAAGGTCGGGCAGGTGACCTTGAGGCGTGGAGAAGGACCGCTTCAACCAGGGCAGGGGCCAGTCAGAACCGGTGTCACGGTGATCGTGCCACGGGAGGATGTCTGGCACAAGAAAGTCCCAGCCGGGGCCTTCGTCCTGAATGGCACCGGAGAAATGACCGGTCTGGCATGGGTGGCCGAATCGGGATTTCTCGAATATCCCATCGCCCTGACCAATACGCTCAATGTGCCGCGGGTTGCCAATGGCGTCATCAGCTGGATGCTCGGCCGCTACCCGGAAATCGGCATCACCGACGACACCCTCACCCCGGTCGTTGCCGAATGTGATGACGGTCGGTTGAACGACATCCAGGGCCGTCATGTCTCTGAAGCGGATGTCATGCACGCTTTAGACGATGCGACATCCGGGCCGGTCTCCGAAGGAACCGTCGGAGCCGGTACCGGCATGATTTCGTATGGATTCAAAGGTGGCATCGGCACAGCCTCCCGGCGGCTCCCTGCTGCCGCCGGCGGGTTTACGGTCGGCGTGTTGGTCAACGCCAATCACGGTCGTCGCCCTGAACTCATGATGGGTGGGGTGCCGGTCGGACAACGGTATGATGCCGCCCCCACGCAATCCGGTGCACTGCTGGAATCCACTCCGGAACGCCTGCACGCCAGCCGTGAAGGATCCAGCGGTAACGCCGAAGGATCGATCATTATCATCGTCGCCACCGATGCCCCGCTCGACAGCCGGCAACTGACAAGGCTCGGGAAGCGAGCCGCCCTGGGCCTGGCCCGAACCGGCTCGACCGCACGCCATGGAAGCGGCGATTTCATGCTCGCCTTCTCCACCGGCAATGTCATTCCCCATTACCCGACCGAGCCAACCTTTACACTCACGCATCTGGCGGACACGCATTTGAATGCCGTGATTACCGCCACGGTTGAGGCCACGGAAGAAGCCATCCTCAACGCGCTGACGGGCGCTTCCACCGTGACAGGACGCGATGGATTCCGGGCCGAGGCGATCTCGATTCCTCGACTCCGTGTACTGCTGTCACCGGATCCAGTCATCGGGCGGTGAACGAGACGAACGAGGCCGGCCGGCACCTTGCTTTTACAGGGCCTCACGGCTATTCTCCTGGCTCGTCTGTATCGGATGCGGAGGGCTATGGCTGATTATTCCATGGGAGGCGGACTCACGCTTCTCACCGCGCTTGAAAAGAGCGATAAGTTTGCGGACTTCTTAAAGACGCGAATGGCGCAAGCCCTGGAAACGCGAGATCCGACCGAGCTCCATTATTTGCTCGCGCAGCTGGATGATTATCATTCGTACATGTGGCGTTACTACAAAAAGCTCGCCACCGAACGACCTGAACGCATGAATCCTGGCGTCTGACCCCCTCGGCGGCACGCCGTCCATCCCTATTCAGCAGGACATCCCGTGATTATGACTGCCCCGTCAACGCTACGATTTGCCTCCGCTCTGACCCGCCACGCGGACGCTCAGGCTGCGGCCGATGACTTGATTCACGCCATCCGCGAGCAGCTGGGGCCGTCGCGCATTGATGTGGCCTTCCTGTTCATTTCGGCTCAGCATGCGGACCAGGCCGAGGCACTTTCGCAAGCTCTTCGCACCGCCTTGGGCCCAGTCACGCTGGTCGGCTGTACGGGCGAGGGCATCATCGCGACCGGACGTGAGATCGAATCGGGTCCGGCGGCTACTCTCTGGGCCGCTCACCTGCCCGGCGTGCTCGTCCAACCGCTACGACTGTCCTTTTCAAGCGTCCACGATCAGTTTTCGCTGCGCAATTGGCCGGACCTGGATGAGGTGGGGGACACGGCCCCTGTCATGATGCTATTTGCCGATCCCTTTTCGACGCCCATGCAAGAAGTCCTTTCCGTCATTGAGGAACAATACCCCGGTACCCGCACCCTGGGCGGGCTCGCCGGCGGCGGGCAGGACCTCGGCGAAAATCGTCTATTCCTCGACGATCAGGTGTTGACCGACGGATTGGTTGGCGTGGCCCTGTCCGGCAACATTGCGGTCCGCTCGGTTATTTCGCAAGGCTGCCGTCCCATCGGTGACCGCTTCATCGTCACGAAATCCGAGCACAACGTGATTCAAGAGCTCGGCGGCATGCCGGCTTTGCATTGCTTGCAGACCGTATTTGAACAGCTCAGTAGCGATGAACGGGCCCAGGCACAACGGGCATTGCATATCGGCATTGCGATGGATGAGCAACGCGCGCAATTCACTCGCGGCGATTTCCTGATCCGCAATCTGCTCGGTGCCGATCAGCAGACCGGCGCGATCGTCATCGGTGATGTCATCCAGGAAGGGCAGACCGTCCAGTTTCAAGTCCGGGATGCTCATTCCGCGGATGAAGATCTTCATGCCTTGCTCGCCGCACCTCCTCGCGGCGTCCCCTCCAAACCGCTCGGGGCGCTGCTGTTCAGTTGTTGCGGACGCGGCAAGGGACTCTTTGGCGTTCCGCATCACGACGCATCGGTATTGGGCGAACAATTAGGCGCTATTCCGCTCGCCGGATTTTTTGCGCAGGGAGAAGTGGGCCCCGTGGGCGGGCGGAACTTTCTCCATGGCTATACCGCCAGCATCGCCATTTTCTCGGAACCAGAGCGATGGCACCAGACAGGGCTCAATCGCTGACTGCTCCGACTGCCCTGTTTGTGATTCAGGTCACGCAGGAGCTGAAAGGTACGTATGACGACTCGCTTCTGGTGGACAACTTGCGGTATCGTGGGGCTCATATTCATGACCATAGGGAGGCCAATGATGGCGAACAGTGAACAACCCGGGACAACGGCGGAAGTCACGACCGCATCCGGGCTCAAGTACGTAGACGTCGTTGTGGGCACCGGCCGCGAAGCCGCCGCAGGCAATCTGGCGACGGTGCACTATACCGGCTGGCTGACAAACGGCAAGAAGTTCGACAGCTCCGTCGACCGCCGCGATCCGTTTTCCTTCCCGATCGGAGCAGGGCAGGTCATTCGCGGATGGGATGAAGGCGTGTCCGGCATGAAGGTCGGCGGCAAACGGAAGCTGACGATTCCACCGGACCTCGGGTACGGAGCGCGCGGCGCCGGCGGAGTGATTCCTCCCAATGCCACGCTGGTGTTTGACGTAGAATTGCTCGAAGTCCGATAAGGCCCGATGATGGTCCGGCCTCTGCGTATCTTCACCCTGGATTTCACGCACATCCGATGAAACAGACGCCACTCATAGACGCGCATCGCAGCGCACAAGGCAAGCTGGTCGATTTTGCCGGATGGGAGATGCCCATTCAATATTCCGGCGTGGTTGATGAGTACCAGACGGTCCGCCGCCATGCGGGACTGTTCGATGTCAGTCACATGGGGCGTATCCGTGTCGCAGGGCCCGGCTCATTGGCCTTTTTGCAACGCGTCACGACGAATGATGTCTCCAAACTGTCGGTCCGCCAGTCGCAATACTCGATGGTCTGTGCGCCGAACGGCGGGATTAAGGACGACATCTTCATCTATCACGTCAAACCGTATGAATTTCTGGTCTGCGTGAATGCGTCCAATCGTGAAAAGATCGTTGCCTGGTTTCACGAAAAGGTCGCGCAAGCCCAGGGATGCACCGTCCAGGACCAGTCAACCACCCTTGCCCAAATTGCGATTCAAGGCCCCGCCTCCCGCGACATTCTCACCGCCGTCGGCCTGACTGATCTTCCGCTCCTGAAAATCCGGCACTGCCTGGACGCCGTCGTCTGTGGCCATGCAACCCTGGTAACACGAACCGGCTATACCGGCGAATTAGGCTATGAGTTGTATCTTCCGGCCGAGGGCGCCATGAAGATCTGGAATCGTCTCCTTGAAGCGGGACACCCACTTGGCATGAAGCCAGCGGGCCTTGGCGCGCGCGATTTGTTGCGACTCGAAATGGCCTACCTGCTGTACGGCAATGACATGGATGAGGGCACCTCACCCATTGAGGCCGGGGCGGACTGGGTCGTGAAGTTCGATAAGGGAGAATTTATCGGGCGCACGCCCTTGCTGGCACAGCATAGCGATGGGCCATCACGGCGCCTCGTCGCCTTTGAACTCGTCGAAAAAGCGGTGCCGCGACATGGGTTCAAGATTTTGAGCACGCAGGATCAACATGCTGTAATCGGGGAAGTCACCAGCGGAAATCTGTCGCCCCTTCTACAAAAAGGCATCGGCATGGGATATGTCACTCCGGCTGCGTCCCAACCGGGCTCCTCCATCCTGATCGATATCAGAGGAAAATCCTGCCCTGCCGTCGTCGTCAAACCACCGTTCTACAAGAAACAGCCCAGCACGCCATAGTCCGCGCACGTCATGGTCAGACCGATCTACAAAGGCACCGTCGTCACGCTCAACGTGGATACGGTACGCTTGCCGAACGGGCACACGATCGATCTCGAAGTCATCCGTCATCCCGGCGCGTCGGCTGTCGTCCCGCTGAAGGAAGATGGAACGGTGGTACTGATCCGCCAATTCCGCCATGCGGCCAACGGGTTCATTTACGAAATCCCGGCGGGCAAGCTGCATCCGAACGAAGACCCCTTAGACTGTGCCGCTCGCGAACTTGAGGAGGAGATCGGGTACAAGGCGGGTCGCTTCCAGTTGTTGTCCAGCATTTTTACAGCTCCGGGCTTTGCCGATGAAGTCATCCACGTCTATCTCGCAACAGAGCTGACCTTGGGCACCCAGAATCTGGACCAGGACGAAGTTCTGGAGGTGGTAGAGATGCCACTGAAAGACGCTATCGGCAAAATAGAAGACGGGACGATACGGGACGCAAAAACGATTGTCGGATTACAAGCGGTCTATATTCGGCAGGTGGGGAACCGGTAAACGACCGAAGAGGCCTCCCACCACCAGGATGGGAGACCTCTTCAGACAGCTAGCCTCGCCAAAAAACGGGTGACTCTTAGTGGCCGCCCTTCTTCTCGTCTTTCTTCTTCTCTTCGCCGAACACGGTCTGGGACAAGTGTCCACCCTTCTTCTCTTCCTTCTTCTTGTCGTCACCGAAGAGGGTCTGGGAGAAGTGGCCGCCCTTCTTCTCTTCCTTCTTCTTGTCGTCGCCAGCGAACGAAGGCGCGCTGAACGCCACCAACAACGCTGCCGCCATGACCGTCAACATCATCTTCTTCATACTGACTACCTCCTGTTAGGTGTGAAGTAACCGACCGCCGACGGGTGTTCGTTATAGCAAGGTCCTTGCCGTATGGATGGCGGGCGTAACTTATTGTTTTTCTGCACATCGACTGTTGAAATGGTTCAAATACCTCATAACGCCGGGGTCCATTCTGTGGCAGAATAGCCTTGCCGATACTAAACCGCCTCATTAAGCGACTCTCAAATCCGATACACCAGGCCAGGCGCATTCAACCAATAGATGCTTCCAGACACATCATGCACGGGGATACCGTTGCCACTTTCCTTGCCGGACCATCTCGCACCGAATCTCAACATCCTATTCGTAGGCATTAATCCCGGGCTTCGCTCGGCCGCAGTCGGCCATCACTATGCGGGCTATTCAAACCGCTTTTGGAAACTGCTCTATGATGCGGCCCTGGTGCCGGAACCCCTCACCTACCATGACGACGAACGGCTTCTGGAATGGGGCCTGGGACTCACCAACCTTGTCGCGCGCCCGACTGCCGGATCGGAACATCTCACCGCCGAAGACTATGCGACAGGCCGGCGAGCCCTGATGGAAAAAATTCGTCGATATCGCCCGCGTGTGACCGCGCTTGTCGGCATCACGCTCTATCCCATCCTCTTTCCCTTGGAACCCAAACGAGCAGGGCGTAAACCCGGACTGCAATCGGTGACGCTGTACGATTCCTGTATCGTATTGTTGCCCAATCCGAGCGGACGCAACGCGGCATACCCTTATCACGCTCTCTTGGACGCGTTCCGCACGCTTACACCGTGGGGCAGGACTTCTCTAGGATCAGTTCTCCCATGACGCTACCTACCCACCACATGCTATACTCTGGCATTCAGCGAGGTCGTTGCTGTACCATTCGTCCTCTTTTTCACTCCATCTCACATGATCGGTGCTTCATGAACTATCCCGTTATCGCATTGTGGGGCTTGCTCGGCGTAGCTCTCATCGGCGAGCAAGCTGTTGCCGGTACCGCCGTGCAACGCCTCACTGCCGAGTCCATGCATGAATGTTCCCTGGGACGGCAGGCGCAGACTCGTGCGGACCGCATTCAACATTTTGCGTCAGGGCAAGCATTCGGCGAGCAAGCCGTTGCGGCGGATGAATCATCACCTGACGCGCATTTTGCCCTGTTCTGTAATCTCGGCGAGCAACTTCGGGTGGACGGAGAAAGCCTCTCGTCGCTGTTTGGATTCCGCCGCATGATGAAGGAGTTGAACCGGACCCTCGAACTGGACCCGAGTCATTTGGATGCACTGTCAGCCAAAGGCACCGTATTGGTCCGCGTGCCGGGATTCATGGGAGGAGATAAGGAAAAAGGAGAACTACTGCTGCGTCAAGTGATTGCTCGTGAACCAGCAGCCGTCAATGCTCGATTGAGTCTGGCCAAAAGCTACTGCGCCGACGGGCGACATGAAGAAGCCGTCGCCATTGCGACGAAGGCCCTGGATCTTGCCCAAGAACTGCAGCGCGCCGATTTCATACCGGAAGCTCGCCAAGTCCTTGCACAACTGCGGGCCCAATCCACCAAAGGCAATTAACCACGCGGCGGCATTCGCCTGACTCCGGTTCGGCGAAGCCGGTCGATATCGCCCCTGGCCGGCATTGCTGCCTGTGCGCCATATCCCGTCGTAGCCAGGGCCCCCGCCGCAGCGGCCATTTCCACGGCTTCCTCAATCGACAGGCCTTCAGCCAAGCCACAGGCTAACGCCCCATTAAAGGTATCCCCGGCACCGGTCGAATCAATCGCGTCGACGATAAAGGCCGGAATATGCGTCACGTGCTTCCCGCGTGAGACGACGGCTCCCTCCGTACCGCGAGTGACGACGACTGTTTCCGCCCCGGTGCTGACCAACACTCTGGCCGCGTCGGCCGGGTCTGTGGCACCGGAGAGTACGCAGGCCTCACGTTCATTGGGCGTGAGAATATCCACCATCCGCAAAGACTCCGGTGGCAACGGACAGGCCGGCGCTGGATTGAGAATCGTACGGAGTCCATACTGCTTGGCCAGCCGTAGACATTGCTGAACCGTGTCGATGGGAATTTCCATTTGAACGAGCAGGACTCGCGCGTCGGCGATCAGCTGGGCGTGTTGCTCGACATCCGCCGGGGTGAGCTGCTGATTGCTTCCTGGCACCACCACAATCTGATTGTCGCCCGCGACGTCAACCAGAATCATCGCGACCCCGGTCTGCACTGCGGCATCACGCAACAGCATGAGTCGTGACAAGCCCTGCGTAGCCAGATGCTGTGCTATCAGGTCGCCGTTGAAATCATTTCCCACTTTGCTGAGGAACGCGACGTCGGCTCCGGCTCGCGCTGCCGCGACAGCCTGATTCGCCCCCTTGCCGCCGAACGATTGCAGGAATCGATGCCCGAGGAGGGTTTCCCCGCGAGCCGGTAACCGATCGACTACCGCGGTGAAGTCGATATTGCTGGAACCGACAACTACGACCATGGACACAATCGACTGCGGATCACACTCAATGCGCGCTCGGCATCGACGTCCACCGCGACCTGCATGTTCGGGTTCGCTTTTTCTTCCGGCCTGCGATGGCGCCGGTCCGCAACAGTGGCTCCGCGAGATACACGCCCCACCACTTCCACTTCGACATGCAGCGGCTCGGTTTTGAGCAATGATGGTTCAATGGCCGCAAGGACCGCCATGGGGTCATGGAAGTACAGCAATCCATGCCCTTCAACCTGTTCTGCAAAATCGAATGCCTTGGCGGTCATGTCTGCCACGATGCGACAGCGTGGATCGCGCGAGCTACCAGTCCACGTCTTCAGGACATCACGGCGCAGCCCGACACGGGTGGTTACGTCCAGCGGCACCAGGGTTAACGGAAGCGCCGCTTGAAACACCCGATGGGCCGCATGGGGATCGACATACATATTGAACTCAGCCACCGGGGATACGTTGCCGGGCACGCCGATCGCACCTCCCATCACAATCACGGAACGAAACTTCTGGACGGTAAGCGGATTGACTTTCAGCGCCACAGCCACATTGGTCAGCGGCCCCAGGGTAATGAGCGTGATGTCGTCCTGATACCGCCGCACACATTCGTTCCACACATCTTGGGCAGTGGACAGGAGAGGCGGAAGACGAACAGGGGGGTACCGCATCGTTCCCTCTGCAGACAGCAGAGCATCCAGTTCACCCAGCCCGTCACTCCCATGTACGTGAACGGCCGTTTCAAGGGCTTCTTCCAAGGGCCGCGCGGCGCCCTGTCCCACCAGCAAGCCAGGCGGAGGGTTGAGAAGATTCAAGAGGCGAAACAGATTCTTCGTGCCCTGTCCCACTGGCACATTGCCGCAGACAGTAGTGATTCCCACCACGTCCAACTCAGGCGAGGCCAAGGCCAGGAGAATGGCCAGGGCGTCATCGACGCCGGGGTCGGTATCAATAATGACTTTGGTTGGAGAAGTCTTCTGCATGCCTGAATGATACGACGTCGGGAGAGAAGAGGGAGGGATCCACCTTCGTCCCGACACATGCACGGATCACTGCGTCTTACAAGCCGGCGTCACGCCCCGGAGTGGACTGCACGACGCGTGTCGATTGGCCAAGCTGTTCCAGTACGGACTGGAGGACGGACATGTTGTGGGGCGGCCCCATGAAAAAATAAATCACCGCCGTATTGTCCGCTCCCACGACCGCCAACGCCCGGCCTGCCATTTCTTCTCCCTCGTACGATTGCGCGATCCAT
>CAADGJ010000408.1 GCA_900696505.1 uncultured Nitrosospira sp. | reverse complement strand
CTCCTCGACCAGAAGGCTGAGATAGTCGCCGAGGTGTTCTGCCGTGAAGGAGTTCGTATCGTGAAAGGTCACCACGATGGGAATGGTGTGATTCACCACCGGCAACGTTCCCCGAAGAAAGCGGGCATGTAACCCGGCCAGCTGCGAGCGGAAATTCAGCCTTCTCAGCAGGTGGATGCCCCAGTTCACCCCGTCGAAGGCTTTGACATCGGATAACAGCATGTGAAGCCGATGCCGTCCATAGCAGTCGAAGGTTGACGCGTTGAAGAGCCAGTATGGAGGGCGGACCAGCATCGTCGGCTTGCCGGTGATCTGGTCGAGGTCCTCTTTGCCGTTCAGCAGTGACCGCTCGAGTTCAGCCGGCGACATGCGGGTGTGGCTGAGGTGCCCTTTCGTGGTCCCCGTATGCAACCCCAAAAGGTGCCCCTCGGCCTGTTCAATCGCCAGCATGGCTCGCCCATCGGATGAGCCCCCTCGCTTCGGGTGGCGCGTCTGCACGAAAAATATTCCTTTGATGTGCGGTTGCACCGGATTGCGGGCGAGGTGCCGCAGGACTTTCCCGGTGTTGGGATGTGGCCCGTCATCAAAGGTCACCAGGAAGCGCAGGGTCAGAGGCGCATCTGCAGGGGGCCGTCGCTCAACCAACCCCTCGTTTGTCGCTGAGTGCCGTATCGATACGGTGTTCACGTGCCAGCCTTTCGTGGATTATCGTTTGGCCACCACTTTCCCTGTGCACATGTACGTGTTCGTGTAGATCCAGGAAATGGGGCCCGAGGACGGCTGCTGCTGGACGTCGGTCAGGCGAACGTCCACGTTCAAATTCTTGGCATCCTCCTTGAGATTTTCGATACATCCCTGAGGAGAACGGCCGCTGGAAATCACCTTTTCGATTTCATTCGTGTCGTAATTTGGAATGGTGTAGTGAGGCCCGCATCCGGTCAGCAAGACTGCGATTCCAAGTGCCCACCCTCTGCTCATGTCCAATCTCCCCTCGTTGACGGTAAAAAAGTCCGGCCTGTCAGGGTTTGACTGTATGAAACTGAGACGAAGACCCACACTGGGGGCCTCCCTAGTTTGGCCCTAGGAGCCCCCGAGTTTGCTGAGGCAAATGCCGGTTCCGTTGCTTGCGGACATTTCTGTCAATCAATACAATGGCCTCGACCAATCCGGCCACACGTGCATTGCCATGCGAGGAGGAACTATGCCAGCCAAGAAGGGATCAACGGCTCGCCCGTCTGCCGCAGCGAACCAAGGGCAACCGACGGAGGAGTTTGAGAAGCTCGGGGTCTTTTATCTCGGCCGGCCCTATGCGCTCGCGACGAAGCAATCCAAGCCGGGATGGCTGCTGTATGATTCGAAGGATCTGGTGACGCATGCCGTGTGTGTGGGCATGACGGGGAGCGGGAAGACGGGCCTGTGCGTCGGACTTTTAGAAGAAGCCGCCATTGATGGTATTCCGGCCATCGTCATCGATCCCAAGGGAGATCTCTCCAATCTTCTCCTGACGTTCCCGCAACTGCGCGGCGAAGACTTTGCCCCCTGGATCAATGAGGACGATGCCCGCAAGAAAGGACTCTCGCCTGCCGACTATGCGACCCAACAAGCTGCGTTGTGGCAGAAAGGCTTAGGCGAATGGGGTCAGAGCGGCGAGCGGATTCAAAAATTGCGCGATGCGGCGGACGTCGTCGTCTATACGCCCGGCAGCAATGCGGGGCTGCCGGTGTCGATCCTCAAATCCTTTGCGGCTCCTTCACCCGAGCTCCTCGATGATGCGGAACTTTTGCGCGAACGGATTTCCACGACGGTGACCAGCGTGTTGGGACTCATCGGTCTTCAGGCTGATCCCATCAAGAGCCGTGAGCATATTTTGTTGTCGTCGATTCTTGACAGTGCCTGGCGGGCGGGGCGTGACCTGGACCTGGCGGCGCTTATCCATCAGATCCAAACGCCTCCGATGACCAAAGTCGGGGTACTGGATGTGGAATCATTCTTCCCCTCGAAAGAACGATTCGCCCTGGCCATGCAGTTGAACAATCTGCTGGCCGCGCCGGGGTTTGGCGCCTGGATGGAAGGTGAGGCGCTGGATGTCGGGCAGATTTTGTACGGGCCGGCCGGGAAGCCGCGCATCGCGATTTTTTCAATTGCCCATTTGAACGACGCCGAGCGGATGTTTTTTGTCTCACTGCTGCTCAACCAGACACTGGGGTGGGTGCGCTCGCAGTCCGGCACCACCAGCCTGCGCGCGATCCTCTACATGGACGAAATTTTTGGCTACTTTCCGCCGGTCGCGAACCCTCCCTCCAAAGCGCCTCTGTTGACGCTGTTGAAGCAGGCGCGCGCGTTCGGGCTAGGTGTCGTGTTGGCCACGCAAAATCCGGTGGATCTCGATTATAAGGGGCTGGCCAATACCGGCACCTGGTTCATCGGCCGTTTGCAGACGGAACGCGATAAGGCGCGGGTGATCGAAGGCTTGGAAGGAGCGGCGGCCAGTAGCGGTAAGAAGTTCGACCGCCAGCAGATGGAACAGATCCTTGCCGGTCTGGGCAATCGGGTCTTTCTGTTGAATAACGTGCATGAGGACGCGCCGGAAGTCTTTCAAACACGCTGGACGCTCTCCTATCTCCGGGGGCCGCTGACACGCACGCAGATCAAACAGTTGATGGATCCGGTGAAGCGGCAGCTGCCAGCGCGGACCTCACGGCAGGACGAAGCGGGAGCCGCAGGGGCTTCCGGCTCGACGAGTGTGGCATCGCGCATGACGGCCTCCCGGCCTATGTTGCCTCCCGATGTGCCGCAATATTTTCTTCCGCTCCGGGGAACACAACCAAGTGGAGCAACGCTCATCTATCAACCGATGGTCTTGGGTGCTGCGCAGGTGCGATTTACCGACAACAAGGCAGGGATCGAGGCCAGCACTGATCTCACACGACTGGCTGCTATCAGCAGTGGCGTCGTCCCGGTGGAGTGGGAGCAGTCGACGGCTGCCGATGTGCAAGTGGCGGACCTTGAACGCGAACCGGCCGCCGATGCGGAGTTCGCGGCTCTGCCCGGTGCAGCGAGCAAAGGGAAGCAATACGACAGCTGGAAGAGCGACCTCTCCGGCTGGTTGTTTCGTACGCAAAAGCTCGAACTCTGGCGAAGTCCGACCACGAATACGCTATCGAAGCCCGGCGAGTCGGAACGCGATTTTCGCGTCCGGTTACAGCAGGTTGGCCGGGAAGAGCGTGACAGGCTGAGCGACGAGCTTCGGAAAAAATATGCGCCCAAAATTACGACGCTTCGAGACCGGGTCCGGCGCGCCGAGCAGGCTCGGGAGAAACAACAGAACGAATCTCGATCCAGTCAGGTACAGGCGGTCATTTCTGTCGGCGCATCGATACTGGGTGCATTTCTGGGCCGCAAGACACTCAGCGCGACGAACATCGGCCGTGCGACAACGGCGATCCGCAGCGCGGGGCGTGTGATGAAGGAATCGCAAGAGGTCGGCCATGCGGAAGAAAACGTGGCCACGCTTCAGCAACAGCTGACGGACCTGGAGGCCCAGTTCAAATCGGAAAGCGATGCGCTCATGGCGGCGACGGATCCCTTGACTGAAAAGTTCGAGCAGATTTCACTGAAGCCCACCAAGTCAAATATCGTCGTCAAACTGGTGGGGCTGGCGTGGGTGCCCGCCTGGCGCGGCGCCGACGGCACCTCTGCCCCGGCCTGGTTGTAGCCAGTCCGCCACAGAGGTGGCTCGCGCGGTCGCCTCTACAGGAAGAGTGTCGTTCCAGATGGCCCTAGTCCATCTTGGGTATTTGTGATATGACTCGGCCGGATGTATGAATACAGCCATTTCATTCTCTCGCGCGTGGGAGCTCACGCATGGGGACGCATACGCTGCCTCCCGATGAAACCGCGCGTGTAGGGGCCCTGTGCCGCTACCGCGTCCTCGATTCTCCTCCAGAAGCCGACTTCGACGAGATGGTGCAACTGGCCGCCTCGATCTATAAGGCTCCGATTGCCGCCATCACGTTCATCGATCACGACCGCCAGTGGGTGAAGGCCGCTGTAGGCCTGGACACCAGCCAAACCGACCGTCCGTCTGGGCTGTGCTCTTTTATCATTCAAGGGAAAGATCCGGTGGTCATTGAGGATGCCTCGGCGGATGATCGATTTTCATCTCATGCGCTGGTCCGCGGACATCCACATGTCAGATTTTATTGCGGCGCGCCTCTCGTCACTCGAGACGGGTATGCGGTCGGCACGATTGCCGTAATGGATTCGATTCCGCGGACGGTGGAGGAGGACGACCTCCTGACCATTCGACGATTGGCGCGGCAGACTGCGGCACTCCTGGAACTGCGCATGCTGAGGTCCGAACGATCATCCGTCGACTCGCTGTCCACGGATGATCAGGTGGAGACCCTGACAGAGGCGGCCTTCGTGATCGATCGGAGCGGCCGGATTCTTCGGGCTAATCGGGGGGCAGAGCGTCTTCTAGGCGTTTTAGCCTCTGACCTCAGGGGGCGGTTGTTGCATGAGTGTGTGCACCGTCCTGGCGATGGGGATGAAGAGGGGCAGGACGGATCGTGCACGTTGATGCATGCCTGCCTTAGCGGGACCGCCGTGCTCGAACAGGACGATGTGTTCGTGAACGGTGATGGCTCTCTGCTGCAGGTGCGCTGGAACCATGTGCCGTGCTGGTCTGGTGGAGACTGGAGCGGCGGCATCGTCGCGGTGCGAGATCTCACTATTCAGAAACGGAATGAGGAGGTGCTGCGCCT
>CAADGJ010000407.1 GCA_900696505.1 uncultured Nitrosospira sp. | reverse complement strand
TCTTGCCGAACGGCGCGCGGTTTTACAACGACCACACGCACCCGGAGTATTCGACCCCTGAATGCCGGACGCTCAAAGATCTCCTGGCGCATGACCGGGCGGGGGAGCGCATTGTGCAACGCGCGGCCGATCGTCGCAATCAGCGGCTGGGCGGGGCGCATGTTCAGCTCTACAAAAATAATACCGACTTTCACGGTCACAGTTATGGCTGCCACGATAACTACCTCGTCCCACGGGCACTGCCTTTCCCACAATTGGTGCAGGGGCTCTTGCCGTTTCTGGTCAGCCGCCAAGTGATCGCCGGCGCAGGGAAGGTAGGCATGGAAGCCCAGGAGTCCGGCTTTGTGCCAGGCCCCTTCCAACTCTCGCAACGGGCGGATTTTATGGAAGCGGATCTGGGTGTGGACACGATGCACAACCGGCCCATTCTCAATACGCGCGACGAGCCCCATGCGGACCGGACGAAGTATCGGCGGCTGCATTTGATTGTCGGTGACGCCAATTTCTGCGAGTACGCCACGGCGCTCAAAGTCGGGACCACCCGGCTGGTGCTCGATCTGCTGCAGCGGGGCGTAGCTCCGCAGATAGAGTTGGCGCAGCCGGTGACCGCCATCAAACAATTGTCTCGCGATCCCGATCTCAAAACGACCGTGCGGTTGAAGGATGGACGGACGATGTCCGGCCTGGCTATTCAGCAAGAGTATTGGAACGCAGCAAGCCGGGTTTGCGGGGGGAGCGATCCCGATGCCGATTGGGTTCTCCGTGAATGGCACGACACTCTGCAGTGCCTCGGGGGGGACCGCACACCACTTGTCGGCAAGCTGGATTGGGTCACGAAACAGTGGTTGCTGGAAACCTTCATGCGCGAAGAGCAACTCGCGTGGGAGGACCCCTGGCTCGCCAGCTTGGATTTGGAATACCATAATCTCAATCCTGACCGTGGTTTGTTTCTCGGCCTCGAAGCCGAAGGGAAGACCTGGCGGATGACGACCGAGCGCGACATTGCCCAGGCGCTCGTGGCTGGTCCCTCAGATACGCGCGGAGGATTGCGCGGCCTGTGTGTCAGACGGTTTCCCGAACAAATCACAGGGATGCAGTGGGAGCGGGTGCAGTTCGCAGGCGGACTGCGAAGCCGCACGCTGGAGATGGGCAATCTGTTCGAGCCGGAGGCAGTGCAAGCCTGTGCCGGTGTGTTTGAAGCCGCGGCGTCTCCTGCTGATGCCCTGGCTGCGTGGGCAAAACGAAAGGATGCACAATAATGCGATATACAATGATGCCGGAACGTCGCGAGGCCCCGGGTGATCCGATGCCGAAGCCGACTACGCCGTCGGAAGAAGGCGGCGGTCCTCGGCGGCCGGATACCGGTTCGCCCGACAAGGATAATCTGCTCAAGCGGATGCGAAAAGTCGACCCCAAGCAGGCGGAGCGCTATCGGCAGCGCACGGGACAATAAACGTAAAAGTCATCGTGAAACGTAACGGTTGCGGGTGTGTCTAACGAGGTAGGCAATGGGGATGCAGGGAGATTTCTTTCAGCTGTTGAAAGAGCAGGGCTATCAGTTCGGCAATCCCGTCGCGGCTGCGGCGGGATTGGATATTCCGAACGCCACCACGATTCTTGCGCTCAAGTATCGTGACGGAGTGCTGGTGGCGGGTGACCGCCGGGCCACCGCCGGCAACATGGTGATGTATGACCGGACCGACAAGGTATTGGAGATCGATCGCCATAGTGTCCTGGCGATTGCCGGTGTGCCGGCCACTGCCTACGAGATGGTTCGTGTGCTGGAGCATTCATTCAAGTATTACCGCCGCACACAGCTACAGGAGCTCAGTTTTGAGGGCAAACTTCGCGCCGTGTCCAAATTACTGAAAGAAAACGTGCCGGCGGCCTTGGCTGGAACCGGAGCGGTGGTGCCCGTTTTTGCCGGGTTTGATCATGAGCAGGAAGCGGCCAAGATCTACTTCTACGACATTCTCGGGGCTGAGTTCGAAGCGGTGGAGTACGCCGTGTCCGGCTCCGGCTCGCCGACGATCCGGGGCATCCTTCATTATGTGAACACCTGGGGCCCTCAACCGCTCGCAGCCATGCCTGAAGAGCAGGCGACGGTGCAAGCCCTGCGATTGCTCTCCAGCGCGGCGGAGTTCGATTCGGCGACCGGTGGCGTGAATCGTGAGCTGAATCTGTATCCGGTGGTGAAGCTTATTACTGCAGCAGGGGTGCAGACCATTCCGGATACTGATTTGAAACACTTGTACGAGCGTGACGTCGTCCGCGCGCTCTAGCCTATCGATGTTCACTTGAAGGCTGGAGACCTCGCGGGTCTAAGATGATCAGGATAAAGGTGACGCGTTATGTATGAAGAACCCTATCGGTGGATCGAGGCGGTCGGGAATCGGCGGCAGTATCTCGATGAACAGTTTGCGATGGGTGCGCCGGTCGTGGCGTTGGCCTACGCCGACGGCATCGTGCTGCTGACCGTGAGCCGAGGCACGCCGAAGCTCTATGAAATTTATGACCGCATTGCGCTTGGTGGCATGGGACACCCGGCCGATCTGGAGAAATTACGGTTCTCGCTCTTGGAAATGGCCCATGTCGAAGGCTTCAATCGATCGCCCTCCGATGTGACAGGTGCGAGGCTGATGAAGTACGGCCTGGCGCCGGCCATCAAGCAGGCGTTTGAAGAGATTTATAAGGCGCCCTTCATCGCCAAAATTCTCTTGGCCGAATTGGGCGTGAAACCGGAGCGGGATCTGTTTCTGACCATCAACTACGATGGCAACTTTGAGGAACGGCGGGGCTGGGCTGCGTTGGGTGCGACGTCCGCCGTGCAAGTTCAAATGGGTCGGTATATCGACGCACAGCCGGGGTTTGCCCAGGCCTCATTGGCGCAGGCCGTAGAAACCGGTCTCTGCGCGTGGGCGGTGGGATCTCTGGCGCAAACCTCGTCCGGTACATCGGATGGCGACTCCTCTGTTCGCGACGCGGCAGAAAAACCGGACGCTGAAGCCTTGCCCGACAAAACGGCCTTGCTGGCTCATGTGCGGCAGACCGTGGCCGAAAAATCTCTGGAATGCGTGCTGCTGGAACGCAATGGCCCTGGTTCGTCCAAATATCGGGCCCTTCGCCCGGACGAATTAGGCCGCGTGCTGCCGTCGGCGGTTCGAGCCTCACAGTGATCTCCTCCCGAGGTAAGACGGAACAAATGGGCTTGGCATCGATCACGTTCTGGAGCCCGGTACCCATAGTTGGCTGAATATGCTGAATCGTATTTTCGGGATCGAAACGGAATATGGCCTCCTGGTCAATCAGGATCGGCCTGACCATTCGCCTTCCTGGGTGGCGCAGCGCATCCGGGACCACATTTTTCACATCGCCCGTCGCGGCGTGCTCGATCTGCACCATCGTGGGCATGATGAGCCGCCAGGCAACGGGGGGTTTCTGACGAACGCCGGGCGCATCTACATCGACATGGGCCATTTGGAGTATGCCTCGCCTGAATGCACGACCCTTGCGGATCTCGTGGCATCAGATCGCGCCGGAGACCGGATCATTCAACAGGCCGTGACTGCTTTGGGACTGGACGAGACGGTCTCGCTCATCAAGAACAATATCGACCACGAAACCGATGCGACGTTCGGGTCGCATGAAAACTATCTAGTCACTCGCCAGTTCCCCTTTTCCCGGCGCGGTCTTGGTCCGCTGGTGACTTTCTTGGTCACCCGTCAGGTGTTTACCGGCGCGGGGCGGATCGGTTGCGCCGGTGATCCTAATGAATGGGTCCAAATCGGCGGGCTCATCTTGCATCGTCCTGGCCTGCGGGACGCGCAGGATCGATCGATTGTCCCGTTTCAGATCTCGCAGCGGGCCGATTATATCGTGAACGATTTCTTTGAATGGGTGCAGCACAATCGGGCCATCGTCAATACGCGCGATGAGCCGCTCGCGGATCCCAATCAATACCGCCGCATCCACTTGCTCTGCGGCGATTCGAATATGGCGGAATATGCCACCGCACTGAAGATGGGCACGACAGGATTGGTCCTGCAACTGATCGAGGCAGGCCAGGCTCCCCGTGGATTGAGTATCAGCGAGCCGGTTGAGGCGTTGCAGGACATTTCGCGGGACCCGGATCGCCAGTGGATTGTCCGGCTGGAATCCGGGCAGTCGATCTCTGCGCTCGATATTCAAGAACAGTTTCTTGCCGCCGCGCAGCGACATTGCAAAGGCCAGGACGAAGAGACGGATTGGGTGCTGGAGCAATGGGAGTCGGTGTTGACCGACCTGCGGCACGGGTATGAAAAACTCGTGGGCCGGATCGACTGGGCCTCAAAACTCTGGCTATTGGAAACCTACCGGGAGGCGGAACAGCTGGCGTGGGACGACCCGATGCTGAAGAGCCTCGATCTGGAATATCACAACCTGCATCCCGAGCGGGGACTCTGCTACGGCCTTGAAGAGGAGGGGCGGGGACCACGCCTCACGACAGACAAGGGCGT
>CAADGJ010000406.1 GCA_900696505.1 uncultured Nitrosospira sp. | reverse complement strand
GAGCGCTGGACCGCTCCCGCGACCAGCTTGGTATGGTAGAGCATCTCGTCCATGGTCACGGAAAGCGTGTTCGCCTTGCCTTGCACGACCACGCCCAGCGAATCGCCGACTAGAATGACGTCGATCCCTGCCTGTTCGACGATACGGGCGAAGAGGGCATCGTAGGCCGTCACCACCGCAATCTTGCGTCCGTCGCGCTTGCACTTCTGCAAGTCCGGGACAGTCATCACCCGAGCTCAGCTTTCGTCAGAATTTCCGGCAGTCGTTCGGTGGATTTGATGGCCATAATGTGGACGCCATCGCAGTAGGGACGGACGGCCTTGATCGTTCGCACGGCAATCTCCACGCCCGCGTCGAGCGCGCGCTTATCACCGGCGGCACGCATTTCGTCGATCATGTCCTGCGGAACACAGACGCCGGGGATATTGGCGTTCATGAATTCCGCCATCTTGGCATTGCGCAGCAGCAGAATTCCCGCGAGCACCTTCACCTTGAACGGACGCACTGCGTCCATGAACTTCTTGAATTGTTCCGGCTGATAAATCGCCTGGGTCTGGAAAAACTGCGCGCCGGCGCGCACCTTGACTTCAAATTTGACCAGCATCGGCCCCAGCGGATCTGCTTCCGGCGTGACCGCCCCGCCGATGGTAAAGTCGGTAGAACCATCGAGCTTGTTGCCCGCATAGTCCTTGCCATTATTCAATCCGGTCACCAACTGCATGACTTGCACGGAATCCAGGTCATACACCGGCTTGGCGTCCTTATGGTCCCCCACGGTGGGGTAGTCCCCGGTCAAGCAGAGGATGTTGCGGATGCCCAACATATGGGCGCCCATGAGGTCTGACTGCATCGCGATGCGATTGCGGTCCCGGCAGGTCAACTGCATCACCGGGTCATGGCCCAGTTCATACAGAATCCGGCACACTGGCAGTGACCCGGCCCGCACGATCGCCGCAGTGTTGTCAGTGACATTGACCCCGTGCACGCGGCCGACCAGCGACTTTGCGCTCTCGACCACATGGGTGATGTTGGTACCCTTCGGCGGGTTATATTCCACCGTGACGGCAAATTGCCCCTGCGCCAGCACATCCTTGAGTCGCCGCGGCTCCCGGCTCATCGAGATCTTCCCTGCATGGTTTGTGGTCTCCCTATCCTCCGAGTCATCTTCCCCTACCTCACTTGAAAGAGGCGGGTCCGGACGTCCCGATTACGCGCATCGACCGAGCACATTCTGATCGTACGCGGTCTGCGAGCAACGGCGCGGCCCGATCTGCCTATTTCATGCCTGCCATTCTCTTAGCAGATTCAACGGTATTGTCGAGCAACATCGCAATCGTCATCGGCCCGACGCCGCCTGGTACCGGACTAATCCACCCGGCCTTCTGGCTCACCGGCTCATAATCGACATCGCCGCAGAGCTTGCCATCCGGCCCCTTGTTGGTACCCACGTCGATGACGACCGCCCCCTCTCGTACCATATCCGCCGTCACAAACTTGGCCTTCCCGATCGCCACCAGCAGCAGATCCGCCTCGCGGCAGACCGCGGCAAGATCCTTCGTCTTCGAATGGCAAATCGTCACGGTGGCATTGCGTTGCAGCAGCATCAACGCCAACGGCTTGCCCACGATATTGCTTCGCCCCACAACCACGGCGCGCTTGCCTTCGATGGAAACCCCGGCCGATTCGATCATCTTGATGACCCCCTTCGGCGTACAGGCTTCGAACACCGGGTTGCCTTCGACCAACCGGCCGAAGTTGTAGGGGTGAAACCCGTCGGCATCCTTGTTCGGCGAGACCGCTTCCAGCACCACGCGGCTCTCGATATGCTTAGGCAGCGGCAGCTGGACCAGGATGCCGTGAATCTTCGGATCGGCGTTCTTCTTTTCGATCAACGCTAAAAGTTCCGCCTGGGTCGTACTGGCGGGCAGCTTGTGGTCGTCCACATAAATCCCGGCCAGTTCACAGGCTTTCTGTTTATTCTTGACGTAGACGTGCGACGCAGGATCGTCACCCACGAGGATCGTGGCCAGGCCCGGCTTGGTGCCCGTTTTAGCCAGAACCGCCGCAGAGTCAACCGCCAACCGTTCACGCACCTGTTGCGCCAATGCTTTCCCGTCGATAATTCGTGCCGCCACAATATCCTCCCTGGCCTGAGTAGAAGCGAAAAGTGAGGGCACCATAGCAGGCAATTTTTCAACAAGTCAACGCTGGAGGCGGCGGGACGCATCTGATGAAAGCCCTCGATTCCACAGGGACCTCGCAAGGTCGTGCCGTTGTCTGTCCGTCCGGCCTTCTCCGCTCGCTCATACGCGATGTTGCTGCTTCCTTGACAGGTTCCGAGACCCTTGGCTACGATGCATCAGGACAATCTGTGCGACCATCTTCGTTGATGATTCCATGACCATCTTTTCCTTCTCTTCGACACGGCCGAGAGGCCGTCGCAACCTTGGACTGACTCTTGCGGGCGCCATGGGAATGGTGCTGGCCTCCTCATGGGCCTGGGCCCTGCAAGTCAGCGGATTGGAATCTCCACACAGCTTTCTGGCTGATCCCCCCTCGAGGTCCTATTTCATTTCCAACATCAATGGGGACAGCAACGCCCGGGATAACAACGGGTTCATTACCAAGCTGAGTGACGATGGTCGCATTACCGCCTTCAAGTTCATCGAAGGAGGTCGCGGAGAGGTCACGCTTCATGCCCCCAAAGGCATGGCCGTCGTCGATCAGGTACTATATGTCACGGATGTCGACACCCTGCGCGCATTTGACAAGAACACGGGCAAACCCGTCGCGACGGTAGTGCTCCCCCGGCCCGCCGACAACAAGACCACCCAGTCGCTCGTGGATGTGGCTGCCGATGGAAAGGGCCATTTGTATCTCGCCGACCAGGGTGGCAATGCAATTTATCGGGTCGATCTGGCCTCCCCATTGACGCTGTCTCTCTATGTGTCCGGAGCCCATTTGGCCGGTCCTTCAGGAGTGGCCGTGAATCCCAAAACCGGGCATATCGTCGTGGTGAGTTATGATTCCGGCAAGATTTTCGACATTACTCCGGAAGGAGCCCTGACCG
>CAADGJ010000405.1 GCA_900696505.1 uncultured Nitrosospira sp. | reverse complement strand
TATCCTCAAAGGAGAGGTGGATGAATTCACGCGTAAAGAATTTATTGTTCTGGGTCGTGGTCGGCCTGTTCATGATTTTGTTGTTCAATTTGTTTAGCGTGCCGACCCATGCGCCGGAAGATGAAGTCATATTCAGCGATTTCATGGCCAAGCTCGATAAGGGCGAAGTCATGAAGGTCACGATCAAAGCCAACCACATCAGCGCGATTCTTAAAGACCAAAGCCGGATTCGGACCTATACCGCTGAATACCCGGAATTGGTGAAGCATTTGCGCGAAAAAGATGTGCAGATTGAAGCGCGGCCGCCTGATGAAAGCCCGTGGTACATCACCTTCCTGGTGACGTGGGGCCCCTTCATTCTGTTCCTCGGACTGTGGTTCTTCCTCATGCGCCAGATGCAGATCGGTGGCAACAAGGCCTTGTCGTTCGGGAAAAGCCGCGCTCGCATGTTGACCGAAGAGCGTAAGAAGGTGACGTTCTCAGATGTGGCCGGCATCGAGGAAGCCAAGGAAGAAGTACTGGAGATTATTGAATTCCTGAAAGATCCGCGAAAGTTCCAGAAGCTCGGCGGGCGCATCCCGAAAGGCGTCCTGATCGTTGGCCCTCCGGGAACCGGAAAGACCCTCCTGGCCAAGGCCATTGCCGGCGAAGCGGGGGTGCCCTTCTTCAGCATCAGCGGTTCAGCCTTCGTTGAAATGTTCGTCGGGGTCGGAGCTTCCCGCGTACGGGACCTGTTCGAACAGGGCAAGAAGCACGCGCCTTGTATCATCTTGATCGACGAAATCGATGCGGTCGGTCGTCTGCGGGGCGCGGGCCTTGGCGGAGGACACGACGAGCGTGAGCAAACCCTGAACCAATTGCTGGTCGAGATGGACGGGTTTGACACGACGGAAGGCGTCATTCTCATCGCTGCCACGAACCGTCCTGACGTGCTGGATCCCGCCTTGTTACGTCCCGGTCGTTTCGACCGTCAGGTGGTGGTGAACAGACCGGACCTGCGTGGCCGATCGGAAATTCTGAAGGTTCATACCAAGAAAGTTCCTCTGTCGACGGATGTGGAGCTGGAAAAAATTGCTCGGGGTACGCCAGGGTTCTCCGGGGCCGACCTCGAAAATCTAGTCAACGAAGCGGCGCTGTGGGCGGCTCGTCTGAATAAGAAGGAAGTCGAGCTGATCGACTTCGAAATGGCGAAGGACAAGGTCCTGATGGGTGCGGAACGGAAGAGCATGGTGCTCACCGATGAAGAAAAACGCACAACAGCCTATCATGAAGCAGGCCATGCGCTGATGGCGAAGCTCTTGCCGGGAACGGATCCGGTGCATAAGGTCACGATTATTCCTCGCGGCCGTGCACTCGGCGTGACCATGCAGCTTCCGACTGATGATCGTCACAATTATTCCAAGGATTTCCTGTACAACAATCTTGCCATTCTCATGGGCGGGCGGGTGGCGGAAGAGTTAGTGCTGCACGATGTGACGACCGGAGCGGGCAACGATTTGGAGCGCGCGACGGATCTCGCCAGAAAAATGGTCTGCGAATGGGGCATGAGTGAAAAGCTGGGTCCGCTGACCTTTGGACGGAAAGAAGAGGAAATTTTCCTCGGTCGAGAGCTTGGGTCCAAGCGGGATTTCAGCGAGCAGGTCGCCCTGGAGATCGACCATGAAGTCAGGCGCCTCGTGACGGAAAACTATGAACGTGCGAAGCGAATCCTGACTGACAACATGACCAGTCTGAAGGCACTAGCCGAGGCGTTGCTGGAAAAAGAAGTGCTGGACGCATTGGAGATCGATCAGATCCTCATTCAGGGATCCTCCTCACAGACGGTTCCTGCCTAATTTGTAAACTGCCGGCTTCACAGGGGCACCATGGTAGGTGTTCCTGTGAAGCATGTTCCTCATATGAGTTCCAGGCCAAGGGTTGGGACATCCTGCTGTCACCTCATCGGTGCATGATCTCCCATCCCTTATCTCGTCAGCTTACATCATTCCATCGTGTGCCGTTCTGAGAGCGCCTAAGGACTTCTCTTGACCATCGACACTCCATCTCCATTCCGTCCTGTGGTTATTACGGCTGGGTCCCATACCATCACCATTCAATCGAATCCACTCGTCATGGGTGTGCTCAATGTTACGCCTGACTCATTTTCCGATGGGGGGGCCTACTCCACAGTTGAACGGGCGGTCGATCATGCGAGGCAGATGCAAGCTGACGGGGCCGATATCATCGACATCGGCGCCGAATCCTCCCGGCCGGGAGCGGAGCCAGTCGAGGAAGGTGAGGAGTTGCGCCGCTTGATCCCCGTCGTGGAAGCCGTGCGGGAGGCTGTATCCCTTCCCATTTCAGTCGATACGATGAAGGCGGCTGTGGCTCGTTTGGCTATTCAGGCAGGGGCCCTTATCGTAAATGATATCAGCGCCTTGCAGGGAGATCCCTTGATGGCTGGCCTGGTGGCTGAGACCGGGGTCGCTGTGGTCTTGATGCATATGCAGGGCACGCCGCGGACCATGCAACGGTCGCCACGGTATGGGAACGTGGTGGAAGAGGTCACCGTATTTTTGCGGCAGCGGGCTCAGGAGGCGATCGCCCGCGGTATCCGTCCAACTCAAATCATCCTTGACCCGGGCTTCGGTTTTGGTAAGCTCCAAGAGCACAATCTTCACATGCTCGCAGAGTTCGATGCGTTCACGAAGTTGGGGTACCCGGTGCTGGCCGGGGTATCTCGTAAACAGTTTATCGGGAATCTGATTCGGCAACCGGTTCACGAACGGGAATTTGGTAACGCCGGGGCTGTTGCGGTAGCCGTTCTGAAAGGCGCTCACATTATTCGTGTGCATGACGTTCGAGCGATGAAAGAGACGGCCACGGTCGTGTCAGCCATTTCCCGTCACGCGCGTTCTTCTTCTGTAGAGGTATCCAATGCGTAAATTGTTCGGCACAGACGGTGTTCGCGGGGTCGCGAACCTGGAGCCCATGACCAGCGAAATCGCCATGCAACTCGGCCGTGCCGCGGCCCATATTTTTATGCGCCGGGCGGGCAGGCATCAGGTCGTGATCGGAAAAGACACGCGCTTGTCCGGGTACATGCTGGAATCGGCCTTGACCTCGGGCATCTGCTCGATGGGCGTCGACGTATTACTCGTGGGACCTCTGCCGACCCCCGCCATTGCGTTTCTTACTCGAAGTTTACGCGCGGATGCGGGCGTGGTTATTTCTGCCTCGCATAATCCGTATCAGGATAACGGAATCAAGTTTTTCTCCAACGAAGGTTTCAAGCTGCCTGACGAGGTGGAAGCGCGCATTGAACAATTGATTATTTCCGATGAGATCAAGCATCTGCGGCCGACTGCCGATGCGATCGGAAAGGCGTACCGGATCGGTGATGCCGAGGGACGATATATCGAATTCGTGAAACGGTCACTTCCCCGGGACCTCGATTTTCAAGGCATTAAGTTAGTGGTGGATTGCGCCAACGGCGCGGCCTACAAAGTGGCCCCCGCGGTATTGCGGGAGTTGGGTGCCGACATTGAAGTCATCGCCAATACGCCTGACGGGATGAACATCAACGACCATTGCGGGGCGGTGCATCCCGAGCGACTGCAGGAGGCCGTGCGCCGGAACGGTGCGCACATCGGTATAGCGTTGGACGGCGACGCGGATCGAGCCATCTTCGTCTGCGAGCAGGGCCACATTGTGGACGGCGATCATGTCATGGCCGCATTAGGGCTCGATTTGCATGGTCAGGGCCGGCTCGCTTCTCAGACGGTCGTGGGCACCGTGATGAGCAATTTTGGATT
The DNA here is from genome assembly GCA_900696505.1 of uncultured Nitrosospira sp. Classification (GTDB taxonomy): domain Bacteria; phylum Nitrospirota; class Nitrospiria; order Nitrospirales; family Nitrospiraceae; genus Nitrospira_A. Next base: position 351 of record CAADGJ010000405.1, on the reverse strand, counting down.
GGAACTGGCCATGAAGAAGGCGGGCATTCAGTTGATGCGAACGCCCGTGGGTGACCGGTATCTCATGGAGCGGATGTTGGCCGATGGCTATAATTTCGGCGGCGAGCAATCCGGTCACTTTATTTTCCTCGATCATAACACCACGGGCGACGGCTTGATTTCGGCCTTGCAGATCCTTTCCTTGATGAAACGCACGGGGAAACCGCTGTCTGAGCTCGCAAGGGCCATGACTGCGGTTCCGCAAATTTTGCTGAACGTCAAAGTGAAACACAAGCCGGACTTAAACCAGATTCCGGATATTCAGCAGGCGATTAAGACGGCGGAAGCCACGTTGAACGGGAGTGGCCGTGT
>CAADGJ010000404.1 GCA_900696505.1 uncultured Nitrosospira sp. | reverse complement strand
TTTACGGTGATGTTGCCACGCGTGCAGTCGCAAACATCGGAAGCTGAACAGCCGGCATCCTCACGACCGCTTCCGGCGACTTGTGCCACCATTCTCCTGGTCGAAGACGATGAGGGCATTCGACGGCTTGTGGCGGCCGTGCTGCGTGATCAGGGGTATGAAGTGTTGGCGGCGGCGGACGGCGTCGAGGCGCTGCAGATGTTGCAACTACGCAAGGGCGGCTGCGATCTCCTCATCACTGACGTGATCCTGCCACGTATGAAGGCCTCGGTGTTGGCGCAGGGAGCCAGGACGATGTTTCCCAAGATCAAGGTGCTCTATATCTCCGGATATGCCGGTGACATGTTGGTATCTCATGGAGTGGATGCCCAAGCAGCCTACCTCCAAAAACCATTTATGCCGCAGGCCATTATCGAAAAAGTGGCCGAATTAATTCCGCCCGCTCCTCCGCAGTAACGACCTCGTATCTATTGCGCGTGGATGGTCGTTCACCGATCCGCTTGCGTGATCTCCTTCGAGAGTGTTTCGTCTTCTTCGTACCGCGCCCCGCGTTTTGCCCCGCGCGCCACTGGGCGACGGATTGCACCCATGCGTCATGGCCAAACAGGGCAGAACTCAAGATTCTGGCTGGTACTCGGTGGTTGCGCGAGGCAGGGAACTTATTTCCAGGAGACGCCGGGAAGAGAGATGACCCGTTCCGTTTCGGCTGTCGACTGCGCGTCCAGAAGAAGGTCGTACACGAGTTTGACCCGGCTGCGCGTTTCTGCCGAAAGCGCCAGGAATTCCACGCCGAAGGCATCCTTACTCGTCCACGTGACGACGGCGGGCTTGATTTCGATCGGTTCGATGCGATCGGGAAGCGAAATCCGCAGCGTTAATCGCATCCCGCAGTGAACCTTGGCGGCAGCCTGTTGAATCTTGCATCCGCCGGGTGAAAAATCCTTCACCACACCCTGGCTGGTTCCACGGGGGCCTTGCACATCGATCGGCCGATTCATCTCGACACGCGTATTCTTACGTTTTGACATCCCTTGGTCCTTTTGTAATCGGCGGGTCTTCCAGGGTTCGCACGGTCCTTAGATAGCTGGCTGCATGAGCGATTCCGTTAATGTTCTAAACGCGGGATCCAGCATGAACCGACCGAAGGATACATCCTGCCGGGGGTCTGGTATGGGTTCTCGGTCGTTGCTGCGACGGAAGTGCAGAAAGGCGTCGTGTAGAGATTGCATGGCCCGGTCACGTTCATTCATTCCGGCGTAGGTGCGGGCGAGATCATAGTGAAAGGATGGATTCGCGGGCTCTTGTGAAAGACCATAGTCGATCGTCGTTTTGGCGCGGGCGAGATCACCGCTCCTGCGATAGGCGACCCCCAGGTTATGGACGAGCAGACGCCAGAGAGCCTTGTCCAAAGAGGGGTTCGTCCGCTCAAGGGCGACGGCCCGTTCATAGTGCGGAATGGCCTGCTTGAATTGTCCCTGCAGATACGGCGCGCTCCCTGCACGAAAGTAATCCAGGCTGCCGGGCTGGGCCGCCGCAACGATGGAAAGACTCTCCAGCACCTTCCGAAGTTGCGAGGCGTCTACTGTTGTGGTGCCGCTGTGTGACAGATGAATGTCGGCATAGACGTTGTCTTTGTTCGTACAGGCAAAGAGGTGAAACTGGTCCGTCCGCCCGGCGCTGGTCTCATGCAGAAGATATTCGAAGACCGGGAGTTGATTGATCTCGGTTCGTGTCGGACCTGCATGGGATGGTGCCGCAGCTGTTTGTGCGATACGGTGCAAATGCGCGAGACAGCCCTGTTCGGTGGCCTGTCCGGAGACGGCCTCCAGCGTGACGGAGAGCTGCATGGCGGCTGCGTCGTTGGTGGCGAGCACATAGCGCCGGCTGTCCGGTTTGACGCCATCCGCCTGGACGCGATAGCCGGTCATGTCGAGACTCACGGCCCAGGTCTTGTCGATGAGGGCGATGCTTCGCTGATGCGGAATCTCCTCGGCGAGACCGGCACCGGATGCCATGAGAGCATAGCCCAGTGCACTTGCAAGCAACTGTTTCATTGCCGATGGCATTCCGCTCCCTGTCCGCTCTTTCTGCCAGCTGATTGTGGTGTCACTGTAGTCTAACGTCGAGGTCTTGCGGACCAAAGCAAAAGTACAAAACCAGCGCCCTCTATGCTGACAGCATCATTGGTTTTGGATCGGAAACACGGGTTGATGCTGTGGCGTCGTGCCACAGCATCAGGAGAGGACTGTCGCCTTTGACGGCAGCACGGCACACCTCGGGGAGTGACCGTGTGGCGAATATCTCGCGGGCCACCATCAATCAATGGCGGTATCGGCGTTGCATAGTCCTCGATAAGAATGTATCCCTATCCTGGGACCAGGCACGATGCTGTGAAGAGAGAGGTGGCGATGCGCGAACGAGACGTACAGGCGATCGGGACGAGGCGAGGCGCTCGTGTAGGGTGGCGGACGGTCTTCGGGATCGTTGCTGTGGCCATGATGGCACAAGTATCCTCTGCTCCTGCGGTGGTGCACGTACTTCCTGATATGACCGTGACGCGTGACAGTGGGACCGTCACCGGTGGCAAGGCGGTTCGTGCCGATCCCACGCTGCAGGAAGTGCTGGCGGCATTCGATCGTGCAGAACGTGCCTTGGAGAAGCAGGACCTGTCCTCGCTGATGCAGTTTTATGCGCCGGGCTACAACTATCACGGCTTACACGTGGAGGATGTCCAGCGCATCTGGGGTGAAGTGTTCGAGCACTATCGGACATTGTCCTCGACGCATCTCTTTTCCGAGATGAAGATCGTGCGTGCCGAGGACGGGTTACGCGTCGAGTTGACCTGCACTGGCGGCTTGTATGGCGCTGACGTGCAATCAGGCGCGCGCATCACGCTGGATAGCTGGTTTCAGGAGGTGCACTATCTCGTGCGGGACAGGCAGGGATGGCGGTTTCTGGGAAATCGAGGTGATGCACCGCATTCGGCGCCCTTCTCCTCATCCCCGCACCATCCGCTGTTCTGATCGAGACGGGCCAGGCGGTCAGGCTGCGGCCGCCGAGGCGGCAGTGGCCGCGGTGCTGAGCAGCTTTTTGACGCTGGCATGGGCCAACACCACGTCCGGAGTGCGTTGCAGGGCTTCGTAATAACTCCGTTCGAACCCGTCGCCTTCTTCTGAAGGGCGCAGCATGTGGCGGGCTTCCAGCAGAAGGTCTTGCGCCGTTTCGATGGTCGTGTCTTCGTGATCTTCCAGCACGACATCGATGCGAACGACGAGATGCGACAAGGGGTGCAGCCAGGCGAACCACGGGTCATTCATCACCAGCTGCAAAAGCTGACCGGCCGAGGAGATGCGCCCATAGATGCGTTCATACGTCAGCTGTTCGGAGACGATGAGGGATTTGTGCAGGCCGAGCAAGCCGTGACGAAGGTCCTTCAGGCTGGCACGAAGGTTATCCGGAAGCGGATTCGAAGACGACCAGGAGGAACGTGTCATAGATCACCCACCCTACGCAATCCACAGCTTCAAGCGACGGCCGTTCCTACCACAGGAATGATGCCCCCTAAGGGCCACTCTCCGTCCTTCGTGGATACTGTATCGGCTGGTTTGCGCCGGGATTGAGTCCCCGGGATTGTGAAATCGACGAAACTCCCCCTCGCCGCCGCGTGGGCGAGGGCAGGAACGGCTGTTTTCTCCGCAAGTTGAAGTGCTTAGGATTGGGGTAGGGGGAAGGGGGCTATCCCTAAGGAGCCGCCCCCGCAGGGAAGCTGAAAGAGATCGGAACGTATGGTCGAAGCCCGACAGCATAGCCAGACCCGGTGGTACGCGCGGTCCCTTGACGATCTCGGCCGGGAGTTCGGCGTCGACCAGGCGCTAGGGCTGGATGAAGATGAAGCCGCGCGCCGGCTTACCGCCCATGGCCCTAATGAATTGCCTGAGGCTGCACCGCCTTCGCCCTGGCATATGTTGGGTGCGCAATTCAACAGCCTGATCATCTGGGTGCTGATCGGCGCCGCTCTCGTGTCGGGTTTGCTCGGCGAATGGGTGGACGCGTGCGCCATCTTGGCCATCGTGCTGCTGAACGGGTTGCTGGGATTCGTGCAGGAATATCGGGCGGAGCGCTCGCTGGCGGCGCTCAAGACCCTGGGGGTGACCTATGCGCGGGTCGTTCGGGATGGGGTGCGGCGCACCTTGTCATCAACGGAGCTCGTCCCCGGCGACATCATTGATGTGGAGGCCGGCGATCATGTGCCGGCGGATGCGCGACTCATTCACGCCGCCGCTTTTCTGACGCAGGAAGCGGCCTTGACCGGGGAGTCCACCCCGGTTGAAAAAACCAGCGGGACGTTGAGCGACGGCGATATGCCCGTGGCTGACCAGCGGAACATGCTGTTCATGGGCACAACGGTGACCGGTGGGAAAGGGCGTGCCCTGATCGTTGCCACCGGCAGCGAAACCGAGCTGGGGCGTATTGCGACGCTGATGACCACGGTGCCTGTCGAGCCAACACCTCTTCAGCGGCGCTTGGAACAGTTCGGCCATGTGTTGTTGTGGTTATCACTGGCTATCGTGGTCGTGGTGTTCGGGCTTGGCTTGTGGCGGGGGGAGCCGCTGTTCGAGATGTTCTTGACGGCCGTGAGTCTGGCCGTGGCGGCCATTCCAGAAGGGCTGCCGGCGATTGTGACGACGACGCTGGCCCTGGGCGTGATGCGTATGGTGAGCCGCCATGCGCTGATCCGCCGTCTGCCGGCCGTTGAAACCCTGGGCGCGGCGACGGTGATCTGTGCGGACAAAACCGGCACCTTGACCAAGAACGAAATGACGGTCACCCGGCTGGCCGTCGATGACGTGGTCTATGACGTGACCGGGGAGGGATATGCGCCGGAGGGCACGATTGTCGATGGCGATGGCCGCACGGGAGCGTTGCGAGCACTGTTGTGGAGCGCAGTCTTATGCAACGGATCCTCGTTGCGGGCCGCAGAAGGCAGCTGGACGGTGGTGGGTGATCCCACGGAGGGGGCCTTGTTGGTTGCGGGCGGCAAGGGCGGATGGCGGAAAGAAGCACTCGAACGCGCGCACCCTCTGGTGGGAGAAATCCCCTTCGACTCGGAACGCAAGATGATGACGATGATTCGCCGATCGGAAGGGCGTGCCGTGGCCTACGTGAAGGGTGCCCCGGATATCCTGCTGGAGCGATGCGATTCGTATATGACGAAGTCGGGGGAAGTCGCCCCCCTGTCTGATTCAATGCGCCGTTCGATGGTATCGATCAATCAGCAATTCGCTCAGCAAGCCCTGCGGGTTGTCGCATTGGCGCAACGCGTACTCGATCCGGATCCGGCGACATTCGAGTCGAAAGGCATTGAGCAGCAATTGGTGTTCCTCGGGTTGGCTGCGATGAAAGATCCTTTACGGCCGGAAGCGAAACAAGCGGTTGAGCGATGCCGGTCCGCAGGCATCACGACCGTGATGATTACCGGGGATCACAAGGAGACGGCATTGGCTATCGGACGCGAGGCGGGGTTCGCATCCGGCTCGACGCAGGCCCTCTCCGGCCTGGAACTGAACGGATTGACTGATGCGGAGCTGTCGTCCCGGGTGCGTGACGTGTGTGTCTATGCGCGCGTGTCGGCCGAACACAAGCTGCGCATCGTCAGGGCCTGGCGCGCGCAAGGCGCAGTCGTGGCGATGACCGGCGACGGCGTGAATGATGCCCCTGCGGTGCGGGAAGCGGATATCGGGATCGCCATGGGCATGACAGGAACGGATGTGACGAAAGACGCGTCGGACATGGTCGTAACCGACGATAACTTTGCGTCCATCGCCGCGGCGGTCGAGGAAGGCCGGAGCATCTACGAGAACATTCGCAAAGCCGTGCACTATTTGCTGTCGTGCAACCTGAGTGAAGTGCTGGTGATGCTGGGCAGCACGTTGTTAGGCTGGCCGTTGCCGCTGCTGCCTATCCACATTCTCTGGATCAATCTGGTCACCGACGGATTTCCTGCGCTCGCGTTAGCCGTGGATCCGAAAGATCCTGATGTGATGAAGCGCCCACCGCGCGACCCCAAAGCGCCGCTCCTGGATCGCCAACGGTTCGTGGCCGTGTGCGTTCAAGGCGCGGTGATGGCGGCGGCGACCTTGGCGGTGTTCGGGATTGCCCTGGTGATCATGAAGGACGAGGTCACGTTTGCGCGCACCATGACCTTTACGACGCTGGTGCTGGTTCAGTTCCTCCATGCGTTTACCTGTCGTCACGACCGGTTCTCCCTGTTTCAGATTGGCCTCACCACCAATCGGATGCTGGTGGCCGCCGTCCTCATCTCAGCCCTCCTGCAGGCGGGGATTGTGTTGAGTCCATGGGGACAGGATATCTTTCGAGTCGTTCCACTGCGACTCGATGACTGGTGGTTGGTCGCGGCGTGCGGAATTCTGCCGTTCGTGGTGATGGAACTGTGGAAGGCCTGGATTCGGGTGCGAAACGGGGCCGCGCGCACGCCTACGGCGTGAGTTTGGGCGCTGCCCAGATCGTGGTAAGCGGGGAGGCCTGCCGGCTGAGTCCTATCGGTTGCGCTCCATACATGTCCGTGATCGTCCGCAGCAGTCCGTAGTGATTCGTCTGCTCATTGTAGCGTCCTGGGCGCACCATCGGACCCACGAGGATCGTGGGAATATGGTTGTCGGATTTTCCGTTGTCCTCGTCCCACGTAATGATCAACAGGCTGTTGTGGGTCTGCGCCCAGTCTACGTAGCGTTCGAGGCGGACCTGGAGCCAGTGATCTCCGCGTTGAATGCGGTCGGGATCGTTGCCGTCGTGCATATCGTTTTGTTGATTGGGCACAATGATGCTGACGGTTGGCAAGGTGCTCAAATCCGTCGGAAAGTCGGTCAGCGGGCGGTTTTGCGCAGCCGGGACGGTGTTGACAGGAGACGCTTGCCAGTTCACCCACGGATTATGCTTGCGCGCGTAAGCGCCTGCAATGCAATCGACGGCCCCCACGGCGGGGAGATCTTCGGAGTAACCAATAAACGACTGTCCGGCCTGCTTCAGAGTACTGGCCAGGTTCGGATCCGTCAGCGGGGTCGGACAGACGTTCCCATTGACGCCTTCAATGGTGCCGGCAAACAGCGCGATGTAGTTCGGCTGGCTCGGATGGGTTACGGCGTAGGAATTGGTCAACAGAGCGCCTTTACGTGCCAGCGCGTTTAAGTATGGGGCGGCCGGAGAGTCGATGATCTGGCCGAAGGCATGATTCTCTTCGATCACGATCACCACATGGTCCGGCTTGGGCAAGGGCGGCTGAGCTGAACCGGGGGTGGGCCAGGAGAAGAAGAGTGCGGTGAAGGCGAGTGCGAAGACTGACCTGTTCATCAGGGTCTCCTGATCGATTACACCGGGAGTTCGCTGAGTCGTAGTGTGTAGAGGTAGTGGTACAGCCCCTGTTGCTCCAGGAGCGCCGCATGGGTACCGGATTCGACGATCTTCCCCTTGTTCAGCACCAGAATGCGGTCAGCGCGTTGAATCGTGCTGAGTCGATGGGCCACGACGAAGGTGGTGCGGTTGACCATGAGCCGTTCCAGGGCTTCCTGAACCAGCCGCTCCGATTCGGTATCCAGCGCCGAGGTGGCCTCGTCGAGCAGCAGAATCCGGGGGTTCTTGAGAATCGCTCGGGCGATAGCGACGCGTTGCCGTTGGCCGCCGGACAAGTTGATGCCCTTTTCGCCGACGATCGTCTGATAACCATCAGGAAATCCCACAATGAACTCATGGGCATGGGCTGCAGTGCTGGCAGCAATGATTTCCTCCTCGGTGGCATCCTCGCGTCCATAGCGAATGTTATCGCGGATCGGGCCGCCGAATAAGATCGTGTCTTGAGGCACGAGCGCGATTTGCCGGTACAGGCTGTCGAGCCGCACGTTCTTGACGTCATGACCGTCGATGGTGAGCCGTCCCGAGGTCGGATCATAGAATCGATGCAAGAGGTTCATGATCGTCGTTTTGCCGGAGCCGGTGGGGCCCACGATCGCAATGAGTTCACCGGGCTTGGCTTCGAACGACACGTCCGAGAGCACGGGTTGCCGCGGGTCGTAGGCGAAGCTCAGATGTTCCGCGCGCACGTGCCCGCGAACCGCCGGCAATTCAATCGCGCCAGGCGCGTCCGCAATTTCGGCGTGGGTATCAAGGATTTCGAACACGCGTTGCATCGCGCCTTGGGCTTCTTTGATTTGCGCAAAGACGCGGGCTGCCGATCCGAACGGTCCGATCAGAATGCCGGCAAAGAGCACGAACGCAAATAGGTCGCCGGGGGAGACTGAGCCGTCGATGACCTGGCGGCCGCCGTACCACAAGACGAGGGCGGCGGCGGCAAAGGTGACGAAGATGATCGTCGGCACGAACCAGGCCATGATGGTGGCACGGCGCAGTGACAGTTCCATCGCGGACTGGACCTGAGTCACGAACCGTTCTTCTTCCCGTTTCGTTTGGACGAAGGATTTCACGACGCGGATCCCTGCGATGACTTCTTCGACCAGCGTGCTGACGGTAGCCGTTTGGTCCTGGATTTTGGTGGACAGCGCCCGGAGCCGCCGCCCGAACAGTTTGGCCACGACGACCAGCATCGGAAGCAGCACCAGAATGAGCAGGCAGAGTTGCCAGTTCATGGCGAACAGGAAGCCCGCGCCGCCGATGAAGGTGACGATTTGTTTGGCGGCGTCGATGGGTGTATCGGTGACGACATTTTGGATCACGGTGACATCGTTCATGAGGCGGGACATCAATTCGCCGGTTCGGCGCTTCGAGAAGAAGTTGACTGACAGCGTTTCGAGATGTGCGAAGAGATGGATCCGGAAATCGGCCATCACCCGTTGGGAGACCCAGGCCGTGAGGTAACTGTGCCCCATCGAACATAACCCCTGGATCAAGACCAAGCCCAACAAGAGCAGGATCATGTTTGTCATGCGCGGGGCATCGTGCTGGACCGTGATGACGTCCCACAGAGTGCCGCCTAAGCGAAGGAGGGCAAGGTTGATGGCAGCAACCGCCATGACCATGACGGCGGCAGCGATCATCCGGGGGACGTAGGGCTTGAGGAAGGGGTAGAAGCGCTTGAACGAGAACATCGGTGTTACGACAATTGTTTCAGGGAGGCAGGCGCGTAGCGTATCACCGGTGGTCGCGGCGGTACGAAGACGACATGACCTTCGTGATGAGGTGAGAGCGCTAGAGCTGAGTGATTGACTCGATCAGGTTCTTGTTGATCGCCACAAAGTCCGATCGATCCTTTTCATTGATCAATACGTCAGTCAGGCTGATAAACAGCCGCTGCTCTTCATTGATCGCATCGGACACACGATTACGCATGGGCGGGATGAGGAAATCCCCGACGTAGATACAGTTCACCGTTCGAACGCGGATGCGAACTTTTTTTCCTTCGGGCACGGATCCCTCCGTCCATTATGTCGTGATGGGCTCAGCTCTTGCGACGCAAGAATTTCTGA
>CAADGJ010000403.1 GCA_900696505.1 uncultured Nitrosospira sp. | reverse complement strand
GGCCCGAAGGGGCCGAGGCAGGTCGCCAAGGTGGGCGTGGTGCAGTTGGCGAGGGCGACAGGTCTACCCATTGTCCCCATGGCCTTCGGTTGCTCAAAAAAAAACTCTTCGCGAGCTGGGACCGGTTCATCATGCCCTATCCATTCTCGCAGGGGATCTTCCTCATTGGGGCACCGATTACAGTCCCGCCGGATGCATCCGCTGAGGACCTGGAGCGCCTGCGCGGGGAGTTGGAAGCGACCCTGAACCGCATGACGATCGAGGCCGATGCGGCGGCCCGGCAGGCTCGTCCGTAATGTGGTATCTGCTCTACAACAGCCTGCTCCTCCTCGTTTCTCCGGTCATCCTCTGTGTGTTGCTGGCGAAGCAGCGCTGCCGGCGCGGGCTACCCCAGCGGCTGGGCCTGTTGCCGGAGCAGCCGCGCGAGGCTGCGCTGGCGCCAACCTGCATCTGGATTCATGCGGTGTCTTTGGGGGAAGTGGTGGCGGTGGCGCCGCTGGTACGGGAGCTTCGCCGGCTGTATCCCGAGGCGAGATTGGTAGTCTCGACCGTGACGGAAACGGGGCGTGAGGCCGTCGAGCAACGTTTGGAAGGTCTGGCCGAACACCGGTATGCTCCGCTCGATTTTCCCTGGGTGGTCAACCAGACGATCGATCTACTCAGGCCCAATCTCTACGTTTTCGTCGAAACCGAGCTCTGGCCCAATCTCTTGCGGAGCCTGCGGCGGCGGAATATTCCCTCGATTCTGGTCAACGGACGGCTCTCCACCCGATCGTTTGAGCGGCAGCGCTTGCCCCTGATCCGGGATTTTTATCGCACGATGTTGAATATGATCAGCTGTTGCCTCATGCAATCGGAGCGTGATGCGCAACGGATGGTTGAGTTGGGTGCCGACCAATCCCGGGTCCGTTGCACCGGCAATATCAAATTTGACCAGCCGGTTCCACAGGCGGCCGCCGGCGGCACGGTCGTGTCGAAGCAGGCCCTGGGACTGAGCGAGCGCGAGCGGCTGCTGGTGGCAGGAAGCACGCATCCCGGTGAGGAAGACATGATCGTGGATGCCTATCAGTCTGTATGCGAAGAGTTCCCGGAGCTCCGCCTGGTGCTGGCTCCGCGGCATATCGAACGGGCAGCGCAGGTCGAGCAGATGGTGCGCGCCAAGGGGTTGCCGGTGTCTCGACGCAGCACCGGCAGGGCGCAGTCTGTGGCCACATCCGGTCCGCGCGTGGTGGTCTTGGACTCGCGCGGAGAATTAGCGTTGTTGTATCGGGAGGCCGAGCTGGCGTTTGTCGGTGGCACCCTGGTGCCCATAGGCGGGCACAACCTGTTGGAACCGGCTGTCTGGGGAAAACCGGTGCTGTTCGGACCACATACCGACCATTGCGCCGAAGTGGCGACGCTGTTACTGAATGCCCGGGGCGGCCGTGTCGTGGATGGCGCTCAAGGCCTTGCACAGAGCCTGCGGGAGCTCCTCGGCAATTCTGACGATCTGAAACGGATGGGACAAGCTGCGCAGCAAGTGGTCGCGGACAACCAGGGCGCGCTTCAGCGCAGCGCGGAGATTATTGCCACCTTTCTTCCACCATCCGCCACATCGATCCGCTCCGAAGGCGCTGCGCGCGGAGTCTTGCCGCGTCCACGCTCCTCATGAGGCCGATGCGACAATCCTGGTTGCGATGGGTGGGATATCCGTATGAGGTAGCGGCCAGACTTCGCCTGTGGGGCTATGCACGCGGGTGGTTTCAGACACATCGGTTGCCTCGCCCCGTGATCAGCATCGGAAACCTCACTATGGGCGGAACCGGGAAAACGCCCGTCGTCATGTACGTCGTCGACCGGTTGATCGCCCAAGGCAAACGCGTCGCCATCCTGAGCCGCGGCTACCGGCGGCGCAGCAAGGCTCCACAATTGCTGGTGTCGGACGGGCAGCAGGTGTTGGTGGGACCGGAAGAGGCCGGTGATGAACCCTATCTCATGGCCCGCCGTTGTCCTCATGCGGTCGTGGCGGTCGGGGCAGACCGGTATGCCCTTGGCCAGTGGGTCCTGAGCCGTTTGCCGGTGGATTGTTTTGTGCTCGATGATGGATTTCAACATGTGCAACTCCACCGCGATGTGGATCTTTTGTTGGTGGACGCCACCGATACGGCTGGGCTCAGAGCAGCCTTGCCGGTCGGTCGCTTGCGGGAACCTCTTTCAGCAGCGGCCCGTGCATCGGCTGTGCTCATCACCAGGGTCGATCGTGAAGAGGCAGGTGAACAGGTCTGGCGGCAGCTGGTGCAGGCATGCCCGGCGCTTCCGTCCCCCGTCTGTGTGGGGTTTACCGCAGAGGAATTCCGGCGCATAGGTGGGGATGAAGGCCGGCCGCGGGATGCCTTTCGCGGCCGCTCGGCAGTCATTTTCAGCGGGATCGGCAATGCCGGGTCTTTTCACGCAGTAGTGGCGGAGTTGGGTATCACGGTGATTGAGACACTGGCATTTCCCGATCATGTGCACTATACCCATGCCATGATGGAGACGATTCGTGCCAGAGCACATGCGGGGGGTGTTGATCTGCTGGTGACCACGGAGAAAGACGCAGACAAGGTGGCGCCCTTCCTGAACGCTGATGACGCCTGTTGGGCCATCCGGCTTCGCACGCAGATTATTTCCGGACAGGAACGGCTGGAGCGACTCCTGCGCCTTGAGCCGGAAAGTAGGCCGGCGAGCGATGCGTAAGGAGGAGATCCGTCGCATCGTCGTGCGCGGTCCGAATTGGCTGGGCGACGCTGTCATGTGCGAGCCCGCCCTCAGTCAGGTGCGCACGTTGTTCCCTCAGGCCGAGATCACGCTGCTGGTCAAGCCGGCCATCGCGGATCTGCTGGCGCAGCATCCGGCGGTGAATCGCACATTGGTCTATGACGACCGGGGACGTCACGCGGGATTGACCGGCAAGTGGACCTTGGCCGGTGTCTTGCGCCGCCATCG
>CAADGJ010000402.1 GCA_900696505.1 uncultured Nitrosospira sp. | reverse complement strand
TCGGAATGTCGCTGCTCAACAACGTCTGATACCGCGGCGCCGTCATTTTGAACGCCTTGGGCAGATTCACCCACAGTTGAACCCCTTCCAAGAGACCGCCCTTTTCTGCAAATTCTTTCTCGTGGAGCTCCTCGTGCACGACGCCTGACGCGGCCGTCATCCACTGCACATCGCCGGGCCCGATAACACCGCCGCTCCCCGTCGAGTCACGATGCGCCACTTTCCCGTGATACATGATCGTCACGGTCTCGAAGCCTCGATGCGGATGTTCCCCCACACCAAGCCGGCGCGTGGTCGGCGGAAATTCTTCGGGGCCCATATAGTCGAGCATCAAAAAGGGAGACAGTTGCTCCTCGACCCCTGCGCCCGGAATCATATTGCGCACGGGAAAGCCGTCTCCAACCATATGATGGGAGCCTGCCTGGTAGACTCCGACGAGTTCTTTTGCGTTCATGGTTTCTGTTCGCATGTCGGCCTCCTTTCTTACGCCATCTCCCGCAATGCTTCTGCGAGAGTCTTCGTTCCCCGCACGAGTGACTGAGGGCGCTCATACTTGACCACGTCCTTAGAAAACGCGGTATACATCTCTTGAAACAATCCGGCCGCTTCGGTGGAAAACCCGAATGAGGTGAATGTCGGCACCACTGCGCTCAACGGCGCCGCCTGTACGGAGACGCCTCGTCCGAAAATCCGGCCAAGCTCAGAGGCCACCTCTTCAGGACTGTACTCCTCTGGACCCGCTAGTTCCACAATCGCATGGCCCTTGCCTCCGGCAATCAATCGCTCCGCTGCCACACGACCGATGTCCCGGGTAGATATCATCGGCATCGACATCTTCGGCGGTATAAACGACGGCAACAGACCCTCCGCCTTGGCCATTCCGATACCATTGGCCCAATTCTCCATAAAGTAACCTGGCCGCAAGATCGTGACGTTGGGCGCCACGGCCGTGAGCCGATGTTCTCCATAACGAGCGGCGCGAATCGGCCCCGTGCCTTCCGGAAGGTGAGCGCCAACAGAAGACAGCAGGACCACATGCGCAATCCTGGTCGCCTTCACGGCCTCTGCGGTTTGGTCTACCCGCCGCCGTTGCTCGGCCAGCCATGACGTTGCACCATAGTTCGGCGGCACCAGGAGATAGACGCCCGATGCGCCTTGCAATGCCTTCGTCAGAGCCGCCTGGTCATCCAACGAGGCCACGGCGACTTCCGCTCCCTTCGCAGCCCAAGTAGCACCGTGATCGGCCGACCGTACCACTACTCGCACCGGCTGCTTGTGCGTCAGCAGGGTCTGCGCGACGACCGATCCCGTATGTCCTGTCGCACCCAGTACAACCAACATCGTTGTCGTTCCCTTCTTTTCCTGAATTGCCCCATGACACGACCGCTGAACCGTCGGCATCGGCCGGCTCCCATCGCCGGCAGGAGAAGACGGCCACCCCCACTTCGCTGCACCCCACTATAATAGTTCTAGTTAGAACGAAGTCAAGTGCAAATATGCCGGGGCTCCTTCACTTTCTGAGTTGATGCATGGACAGGCTGTAAGACATGACCACGATAGAAGACCCACCGACGATACGCTCGAGCCGTTACACGAGGTGGGGTCAGTCAGCAGCAGCGGGAGGACGAGATTACGACGACGATCAGCGAGCAGGGGAGAAGGCGAGAGTCTACAGATCAATGACGAAGGTGAGAGTGCCTATTTCCGACTCTTGATCGCCCGTTCGACTTCGCGGCCAGCCTCACGAGCCTTGATGGACTCACGGCGATCGTACTGCTTTTTGCCTTTGGCCAGGGCCAGCTCCACTTTCGCATGACCGCGTTTCGAAAAGTAGATGCGGAGAGGGATGAGGGTGAGTCCCTTGAGCTGGGTTTTCCCGATCAGTTTATTGATCTCCTTGCGATGCAGCAGGAGCTTCCGTTTGCGGAGAGGATCATGATTCATCAGGTTGCCATGCGAGTAGGGGCTGATGTGGCAATGGTTGAGGTACACCTCGCCATCATCGACCGACGCATAACTGTCCTGGAGATTCACGCGGCCCTCGCGCAGCGATTTCACCTCGGTGCCGCGCAGGATCACGCCGGCCTCAAACTTCTCTTCGACAAAATAATCGTGGTAGGCCTTCCTATTTGTGGCCACCACCTTATACTGATCGTCTGTATCGTGCGTTTTGGTCATGTTGCTGAGGCGACCGCTGTTTCACTCGCGCGCATTTTGATATGATGCCGCCATGCGCGGACAGAGCAGACTCGATTCCTTCGGCACTATTCTAGCAGGTGTCGCCCACCGGTTGGGCCTCGAGAGCAAACTCTTCGAGGCGCGTCTACGACGCCATTGGCCAGAGATTGTGGGCGAACCGATCGCGACCCACACGCGCCCCGATCAAATCCGATTCAAGAAACTTCACGTCTACGTCCATAACTCTGTCTGGCTGCAACAACTCACATTCCTCAAGCCGGTACTTCTCGAAAAAGTGAATGGGATGGCCGGGGAGACGCT
Source organism: uncultured Nitrosospira sp. (assembly GCA_900696505.1). Classification (GTDB taxonomy): domain Bacteria; phylum Nitrospirota; class Nitrospiria; order Nitrospirales; family Nitrospiraceae; genus Nitrospira_A. Next base: position 25,712 of record CAADGJ010000402.1, on the reverse strand, counting down.
CGTGACGGAAATCGTCCTGCGCATCGGGGAGTTTTCCGCCGAGCGCAAAGTGAGCCCGCCGGCAGCGACGGTTGAAGAGCCTGTCCCTCAGCCGAGCGCCGAATTGCTCCAGGAAACGGCCCTGCATACGCAGGGCATTCAGGATCCTGCCCTCAGGGAGCAACTTGCGGCCGTCATGGCGCAGGCGTTATCGGGGACGCCGCCGGACTCGTCGCGACGGGCCCCTTGAACAACTGCCTCGAATAGGCCGCCGTTGCCGCACTGTCTTTGCCCTTGGGTGCCGGCCCTATACGGCCTTCTTCTTCCTGTTCGTCCAACTTGTAGTATCCCCGTGCCGAACCCTCGAATCCGTCCCGCACCGCCGGATCTTCGCCCGTCACATACTTATGCAGCATGTCGGGCTCCGTCCATCCCTCGTCAGTGAAGATGTAAATCGCGATTCGTTGATAGCGCCCCTTCGGATCATCTGCGGTGGTGGGACGGATTTTCATGGGGCCGAAATTTCTTGTCTCCGTACCCACCTTGCGGAATCGTTCGATTAAGGTTTGGATCTCGGTGTCGCTCGTCCAGGACGGGACGTGCACCGCGACGATGCTACCTTCCTGGGAGCCGATGCTGTAGGGAGGAATCGAGCGATCCGGCCGGCTGAGAAACATACCGCCCCAGATCAGCGCAAAGGAGCTGAACAGAACGCCCAGCGCCAGTTTCACGACCGTATCCAGGGGACGTTTCGGAGGACGGCCTGCGGAAGTCCCGGCGGACGACGGATGCTGCTGGTTCATAACCATGGTGAGGGCCGCCTGAATCCGCCGCCGTTCACGGAGTGCCTACTCGCCCTCTTCGGGCACCCCTTCTTCGCGTTCGACCAGCCGCACCACGGCGACGACACGGTCCTCATCACCATCCATATCAAGCAGACGCACGCCCTGGGTGTTGCGTCCGATTTCACGAATGTCGTCGACCTTGCAGCGCAGCACTTTTCCCTGCGCAGCCATCAGCATGATTTCGTCCTCATCCCGGACCTGGAGGAATCCAACGGCCGCGCCGTTCCGTTCCGTAGTCTTGACGCTGATGATGCCCTTGCCGCCACGTCCCTGTACGCGATACTCGTTCACTGGCGTGCGCTTCCCGTAACCGCCTTCGGTCACCGTGAGGATCGCCGTCGTGGAATCTGGCGTGATGGTCTCCATGCCGATGACTTCATCACCCGCCTCCAGGGTAATGCCTCGCACACCGTGGGCCGTACGTCCCATGGCCCGCACATCTTCTTCCTTGAAACGGATGGTGATGCCCTGCTTCGTGCCTAACAGAATTTCTCGCTGTCCATCGGTAAGATCGACACCGATCAATTTGTCACCGGCATCGAGCGAGAGGGCGATGATGCCGCCCTGGCGAGGATTGCTGTAGGCCGACAACTCCGTTTTCTTGATGACGCCCTGCTTAGTCCCCATGATGACAAACCGGTCGGCGCGGTATTCTTTCACCGGCAGCGTGGCTGTGACTTTTTCGTCCTTGGAGAGAGCCAGCAGATTGACCAACGCTTTGCCCTTGGCAGCCCGGCTCGCCTCGGGAATTTCGTGCACTTTGAGCCAGTAGACCTTGCCCGCATCGGTAAAGAACAGCAGCGAGTCATGCGTGGAGGCCGTGAAGAGAGTTTCAACGAAATCCTCTTCCTTGATGCCCATGGCAATCTTCCCTTTGCCGCCCCGCCGTTGCGCGCGATAGAGCGTGACCGCGTTCCGCTTGATGTACCCGGCATGCGAAATCGTCACCACGACTTCTTCTTCGGCGATCAAGTCTTCGAGCGTCAGTTCCGCTTCTTCCTTGACGATCTTCGTGCGGCGCTCGTCCTGATACTTCTCTTTGATCTCCGTCAATTCATCCCGGATGATCTTGCGCACCAACGCTTCACTGCCGAGGACTGACCGCAGGTATTCGATGGTCTTCAACACTTCGCGATACTCTTCCACCAACTTGTCGCGCTCGAGTTGCGTGAGCCGTTGGAGACGCATTTCGAGAATCGCGTTGGCTTGGATTTCAGACAACCGGAACTGCTGCATCAAACCCGCGCGCGCCACATCGGGCGACTGCGAGCGCCGGATCAGGGCAATCACGGCATCCAGGTTGTCCAGGGCGATCTTGAGCCCTTCGAGGATATGGGCGCGTTCTTCCGCCTTGCGCAAATCATAGGCCGTGCGCCGCACGACCACTTCGCGGCGATGCTCGACAAAGGCTTCCAGGATCCGCTTGAGGTTCAGCACCTCCGGCCGGTTGTTGACCAGCGCCAGCATGTTGACGCCGAAGGTCGTCTGCAACTGACTGTGTTTATACAAATTGTTCAGCACTACGAGCGGAATTTCATTGCGCTTCAGTTCGATCACGACCCGGACCCCTTCGCGATCGGACTCGTCCCGGATATCGGAAATGCCGGTCACGCGATCTTCCTGCGCCAGGTCGGCAATTTTTTCGATCAGCTTCGACTTGTTCACCTGATAAGGAATTTCGGTGATGATGAGCCGCTCGCGATCGGTGCGTTCATCGGTCTCGATCGCCACCTTGGCCCGGACCGTGAGAAGCCCGCGACCGGTCTCATAGGCATCCTTGATGCCGGACGTGCCGTAGATGAATCCGGCAGTGGGGAAGTCCGGCCCGGGAATTTTTTTCATCAGCTGCGCAATCGTCACCTCCGGGTTCTCCAGCAGCAGGAGCAACCCCTCGATGACTTCGCCCAGATTGTGGGTGGGAATGTTGGTCGCGTAACCGACGGCAATCCCGCCCGCACCGTTGACCAGGAGATTCGGCACCCGCGAAGGCAGGACAAGCGGCTCGACCCGCGATTCATCGTAGTTGGGACCGAAGTCGACGGTCTCTTTTTCGATATCCGCCAGCAACTCTTCGGCCAGTTTGGTCAAGCGGGCTTCGGTATACCGCATGGCCGCTGCCGCGTCGCCGTCCATCGAGCCATAGTTGCCCTGACCATCCACCAGCATGTAGCGCATGTTGAAGTTCTGCGCCATGCGCACCAGGGTGTCGTAGATCGCGGAGTCACCATGGGGATGGTAATTACCCATGATCTCGCCGACGATCTTCGCCGACTTACGGTATGGCCGATTGGCGGCCAACCCCATCTCGTTCATGCCATGCAAAATGCGACGGTGGACCGGTTTCAACCCGTCCCGCACGTCGGGCAACGCGCGACCGACGATCACGCTCATCGCGTAATCCAGGTACGACGAGCGCATCTCGTCTTCGATCGCAATTTGGCCTAGTCGTTCATCTGGCGGCATCTACCCTCCACGGATGCTGAAAATGTCTCTCGGCTTCGTTCTCGGCTCGAGAAGGTCCTCAACGTACCCCTGAGGATACGCCTCCGGTCCTCTCTCGCCTGCGGCCTTGCCGAAGCGCCATTTTGAGCATCCTCCGAATTCAGAAAACCACGTTGTTGTCTCACAATCAGGACCGGCTACACGTCCAAATTCCGGACTTCCAGCGCATGTTGCTGAATAAAGTTACGCCGGGGCTCCACTTCATCGCCCATCAGAATCGTGAAAATTTCGTCGACGCCGGTCATGTCTTCGAGGTTGACGCGCAACAAGGTCCGCTTCTCGGGGTCCATGGTGGTTTCCCAGAGCTGGCCCGGATTCATTTCGCCGAGACCTTTATACCGTTGAATGTTCAACCCCTGTTTGCCTTCCTCCAGGATGGCCTGTACCAGCTCGGCCGACCCGTTCTTGAGAACCTCACCTTCCTTGATCTTGATCTTGTACGGAGGTTTCCCCAACCCGATCGAAGAAGGAGCCTGCTTCTGCAATTCACGGAAGTCAGCCGATCCGACCAGCTCGTGCGTCACCTGCAACTCATAGGCGATTCCGCCCGTGGCGACCTTGCACACCAGTTTGCTCGATTGATGCTCTTCATCTTCCAGGATCTCGATTGTCGGTTCGGCCTTCGGGTAGACCAGTGCCAGTGTGGCCTTCACATGATCAACGACCGTGCGCAGCGACGCCGGATCCTTCAAGACTTCTCGCGTCAACGCCGGTTCATCGACGAACGCCCGTAGCATGTTGGCTTCATGATGCTTCTTGTTGACCTTATGCAGAAGGCTTTCGAAGGCAATCAGCTTCTTGAGAATCGGCAGCAACCGGCGGCCCGTGACGAACTCGCGGCCGTTCTCGAGCGCGACTTCCACCCCCTCGACGGCAAGGTCGGCGAGATACTCGTTCATCGCCGGCTCGTCCTTCAGATACCGTTCCGTCTTGCCTTTCTTCACTTTAAAGAGGGGAGGCTGCGCGATGTAAATGTAGCCCCGCTCCAACAACTCAGGCATCTGGCGGAAGAAGAAGGTGAGCAACAGCGTGCGGATGTGGCTGCCGTCCACGTCGGCGTCGGTCATCAACACAATCTTGTGGTACCGCGTCCTGGCGATGTCGAACGCGTCCTTGTCCGCCTTGTCGGAATCTTCTTTCTTTCGGCCGATGCCCGTGCCCAGCGCCAGAATCAGCGTGCGGATTTCGTCGCTGCTCAGCATCTTGTCGAAACGCGCTTTTTCCACATTGAGGATCTTGCCCTTGAGCGGGAGGATGGCCTGGAACTTCCGGTCGCGGCCCTGTTTGGCCGATCCACCGGCGGAATCTCCCTCGACAATGAACAGTTCGCTCAAGGCCGGATCTTTTTCGGAACAGTCGGCCAGCTTGCCGGGCAAGGATCCGCCATCCAGAGCGCTTTTTCGCCGGATGAGATCTTTCGCTTTCCGGGCGGCCTCGCGGGCGCGCGCCGCATCGATGGCCTTGCCGATGATTTTGCGAGCGACCGGGGGATTCTCTTCGAAGTAGGTGCCGAGTGCGTCGTTGACTGCCGCCTCGACGATACCCTTCACTTCGCTATTGCCGAGTTTCGCCTTGGTCTGTCCCTCGAATTGCGGGTTCCGCACTTTGACGCTCACCACCGCCGTCAACCCTTCCCGCACATCGTCGCCACTCAACGATTCCGTATCCTTCTTCAGGAGGTCGTTGGCGTTGGCGTAACTATTGATCGTGCGGGTCAACGCGGCTTTGAACCCCACCAGATGCGTGCCGCCTTCCTTCGTGTTGATATTGTTCGCGAAGGAAAACAGGTTCTCGGCGTAGCCGTCGTTGTATTGCAGCGCAATTTCCAGAATCAGGTCCGCCCGTTCCGTCTGCACATAAATCGGCTTATGGAGGGGCGTTTTGGCTTCGTTGAGGTGATCGACGAAAGAGACGATGCCGCCCTTGTAATGGAAAACCTGTTCCTTTTCCTTGCGATCGTCCTTGAGGGTGATCGCCAACCCTTTGTTGAGAAAGGCGAGCTCCCGGAGCCGCTGTGCCAAGACATCGAAGCTGAATTCCAGCGTTTCGAATATCTGGCCATCGGGCTTGAAGCGCACCTTGGTGCCGCGGCGTTTGGTCTTGCCGGTGACGGCCAGCGACGCCTGGGGTTTCCCGCGTTCATAACGCTGTTCGAACACCTGGCCGTCTTGCCAGATTTCCAACTCGAGCCATTCGGACAGGGCGTTGACGACCGAGATGCCGACACCATGCAAACCGCCGGACACCGTATAGGCGCCCTGCTCGAATTTGCCGCCGGCGTGCAGGACGGTGAGGGCCACTTCTGCAGCGGATTTCTTTTGCGTGGAGTGCATCCCGGTGGGAATACCGCGTCCGTTATCGATGACCGTCACGCTGCCGTCGATATGGATCGTGACTTCAATGGCTTCCCCGAAGCCGGCCATGTGTTCGTCGACGCTGTTGTCGACCACTTCGTAGACGAGGTGATGCAACCCGTCGACCCCCGTGCTGCCGATGTACATGGCAGGTCGTTTGCGAACGGCATCGAGGCCTTCGAGTACTTTGATTTGATCCGCGCTGTAACTGTCGGATTTGGGCTTGGCGGAATTGTCCTGCTGGTCGTCCTTGGCCATTCAGCTCCTAGCAGGATACTGAACACGTCCGCCGGCGACGTTCTCGCATCGCGGAGGCCCTCAACGTACCGCAAGGGTACGCCTCGGCCCTCCACTCGCTGCGGCCTTGCCGGACGATTGTGTTGAGTATCCTGAAACAGGTCATGTTTGATGCTAGATCTTGATCGGCATCACGACGCATTTGAATCCCGGGCTCTCGGCCTCCTGAATCAAGCAGGGGCTCAAGGCCGTGTCCATCTGCAACGAAACCGATTCTCCGTCCATGACGCTCAGAGCGTCCAAAAGGTATCGGGCATTAAAGCCGGTATGAAGGGCTTCACCCTCGTAGCGAGCCACCAATTCTTCCGTGGCTTCACCATAATCCGGATTACTGGAGAAGAGCGTCATGCCGCCCGCGGCGAAAGACACCTTAACGGCATTGGCCTTGTCCTTCGACAACACCGACACACGGCGCAAGGCGCTCTCCAACAATCCTCGATTGACCACAATGCGCTTACCGCTCTCCTTCGGGACCACCTGCTGATAGTTGGGATAATTCCCTTCCATCAGGCGGGACGTCAGGAGCAGGCCGCTCTTGCGGAAGATCATGAGGTTTTTCGTGAAGCCGATCAGCGGTTCTTCGTCGCCGCCCTCTTCGAGCAGGCGCCGCATTTCCTGAGCCGCCTTTTTGGGGATGATCGCCTTGATGTCCTGCGCCAACGGCTTCGCATTCGGACTCCCGACCTCTCGCTCCGCCACCGCCAGGCGATGACCGTCGGTGCCGACGAGGCGCAACAACGTCGTCTTCTTTTCGGTGGTCGTCAAACTGACGAGCAGGCCGTTGAGGATGTAGCGAGCGTCGTTGTCACCGGCGGCGAACAGGGTCTTGCGAATCAACTCCAGCAGGCCTGCCCCTGCCAGCGGCGTCAGTCCCTCCCGTTCGATCGAGGGCAACGCGGGATAATCGCTGCTCGGGAGGCCGACGACTTTGAATTGGCTCTTGCCGAATTGGATGGTGGTCCAATTGTTCTCGCCCGAGGTGAGCTCGATCTCGCCGCTCGGCAGTTCCTTGATGATCTCGTACAGCTTGCGCGCCGAAATGGTGACGCCGCCGGCTTCCAACACCGTGGCCTTATACAACCCCCGCATCCCGATTTCGAGATCCGTCGCGACGATTTCCGCCCCGTCGTGTTTGGCCTCCAGCAGGATATTTGAGAGGATCGGCATGGTGTTGCGTTTCTCCACGACACCCTGCACGCGCTGCAGGCCCGTCAACAATTCCTCTCGTCCGATGCGTACCTTCATGGTCGGTCTCCCTCAGAGGGCCTTCACGCCCTCAAGATCTGTTCTTTCAAGCCTTCGAGCGTCGTGTGCAGCGCGCTGTCGGCCTCTTTGGCTTTCGTGATCTGCCGGCAGGCGTGAATGATCGTGGTGTGATCTTTCCCTCCGAACTGGCGGCCGATCTCAGGAAACGAGGCGTCGGTCAGTTCCCGACAGAGATACATGGCGATCTGGCGGGGATGCACCAGCGTTTTGCTCCGCCGACGCGATTTCAGATCGGCAATCTTCACATGGTATTTCGATCCCACCGCTTCCTGGATGTCTTCGATGGACACGATCTTCTTTTTGTCACCGATGAGATCGCGCAGGACGTTCTTCGCCATCTCCAGCGTGATGGCCTGCCCCGTGAGCGAGGAATAGGCGCCGACCCGTACGAGCGAGCCCTCCAACTCACGGATGTTGTTCTTCATCGTGGTCGCTAGAAAGTGGATCACGTCTTCGGGCAGGGCAATCCGTTCATCCTCGGACTTCTTCCGCAAGATGGCGATCCGGGTTTCGACGTCCGGCGGCTGGAGATCGGCGATGAGCCCCCATTCAAATCGCGACCGAAGCCGCTCTTCAATATCGGGCATGTCTTTCGGAAAGCGGTCACTTGAGAGGACGATTTGTTTATGCGCTTCATACAGCGTATTGAAGGTGTGGAAGAATTCTTCCTGCGTCCGTTCCTTGCCCGCCAAAAACTGAATGTCGTCGATCATCAACATATCGACATTGCGGTAGCGCTTCCGGAGGTCGATCATCTTGTCGTAGCGAATCGAGTTGATGACCTCGTTCGTAAACTGTTCCGTCGTCAAATAGGCGATCCGCAGATCACTGCGCTCAGCCAGATAGTTTCCAATGGCATTCAACAGGTGAGTCTTTCCCAATCCCACCCCGCCATACAGAAACAACGGGTTGTACGCTTTCGCCGGTTGCTCGGCCACGGCCATGCAGGCTGCGTGGGCAAACTGGTTTCCGGCGCCGACCACGAAACTCTTGAACGTATATTTGGGATTGAGCTGAATGCCGCGCTTGGAGCGCGAGGCCATGAATCCTCGTCCCGCCGTATCCGCGGCCGAGTGATCTGGCTGCGCCTGAGCTTGTGCCGTCTTCTGACTGACGACGAACGAAACGTCCATACGCCCGCCACCCTGGGCCGCCGATACCGCTTCCGCGAGCAGATCGTGATAATGCTCCCCGAGCCAATCCCCGAAAAACTTGTTCGGAACGGCGAGATAGGCGGTCGTCTCTTCAATCCGGTCCAGCACTACCGGGGTGAACCAGGTTTCATAGACCTGTTTCGGCACCTTCTCCTGAATGTACTCCAACGCCTCATTCCACATCTGGTTCATCTTTTTATTTCAATCACTTACAAATGTTCACAGGCTTATACACAGGTGTGGACAACTACATAGGAACACGCGATTGGCTTGATGCGGCGCTGGGAATCTTTCCGGGGTTCCTGTGGACATCGAATCATTCCGACAATCATCGCGATCCCTCGTGCACAGGCCTCCTCACGTTATCCCTGAAAGCCCCCTGCCTTATACACCATCTCATCAACATGGGCCAGGATCTTCCATCGCCAATGCCCGCGCAGTCCTTCACGCTCATCCACAGAACCCACACGTCCTACTCCTACTCCGACGGCTCCGGATCTTCTCTTTATAAAGAACATATATAAGAGAAGAGCATCCAGATCACAGCACAATGGTCGAAGGATGCTCAGCAATCAAGGTGACCAGCTCTCGATAGGAAATCTGTGTTCGGGAACCACCTTGAACCGGTGTAGCGGAGTCCTGATGGAGAACGTAGATCGGGCCGGGAAAGGAAGGGGTCGTCGATGCGGCAGCTTCCAGAAGTACGAGAGAGACCCGGTCAGCCAGTTGAGTCTCGGCCGCAGACGGTAACAGCGTCTCGGCCGGATCTGAAATCGGCTGGCGAAGAAGATACAGGGTCTTATGCTCAGACATACAACTCAGCCTTCCTAAAACACCAAGACCCGGTCAGCAGCGGCCATGGCCTGCCGGGCGGATTCTACTGTCCCGTCAGTGACGGCAAATCCTTCCTGAAGGTCGGGCCGCGGCCCGGAGGAATGGACGAGAATAAAGGGAATCTGGAGATGCTCGAAGGAGGGGAGATATTTTTCGAGGATCTCCAGATCGACAATGTCGTCTGATTCTTCAGCCAGGAGATGAACCGCAGGTCCCATGAGAATGACGGTGATTGGATTTTCACCCGCCGCCAACCCCAAGGCAATGCGAAGTGCCTCGACCGGAACAGCGGAGGTCAAAGGATTTTCCCGAATAATCAAAGCGATGGTAGCGGTCGCGGCCACAATTCAATCCCTCAGGCACATTAGGTGAAGGCCAGAAATCGGTCGCAGCCATTCACAATATTCGAAAGCACGACTAACCCACAGAGTGAGATGCGGGGATCGAGTTGATCCGTCGAGACTCCATGCTGCTGACACCCGTAGGCACAGACGAACAACTTCATTCCGCGCCCGACGAGTTCTGTATATCGGGGGTCCCGAAGATTCTTCACCCCTTCATCGATGCAATACAGATACACGTCGGCCCCCTGGCTGATCGCTTCGGACGATAGTGAGGCGACCGTCTGTACACTGGGGTGTGACGGGGGTGTGGATAACAGGAGACCGATCTTCAGCGCGCCCATAAAAAATGTGCCTGTGGAAAAACTTTAGGAGTTCTTAATAATCAATTACTTATATGTTTTATACTGCACGCGGAGCGTACGAATTTTGGGCCGGAAAGTCAACTAGAAACTGAGCGGGATTACTTGTTGAGAAGTCGGTTTCGAAATGCCGTTGCGAGGTCCTGGATAGGAAGATCTTCCTGTGCTTTCGTCTGCATATTGCGGACGGTCGCGGTTCCTTTTGCGACTTCATCATCACCCAGGAGAATGGTATAGAGCGCTCCGAGGCGATCGGCCTGTCTGAGATGAGCCTTGAGGGATGCGGAGCGAAAATCCATATCCGCCGGGACACCGGCCCGACGAAGTTCATCAAGCAGGACGAACCCGGCATCTGCGGCCTGTGTACCGAAGGCCGCGACATAAACTCTCGGGATGGCGGGTACGATAAACGTCTCGGGCAGCATCAACGCAATCCGTTCAAGACCGACGGCAAATCCTACCGCCGGGACAGCGGCCCCACCGAGCTGTTCGACGAGACCGTCGTAACGTCCGCCGGCACCCACTGCGTTTTGCGCCCCTAAGTGCGAGCAGGTAACCTCAAAAGCCGTGAGGCAATAATAATCGAGACCCCGGACCAGGCGAGGATTCAGATGAAACGGAATGCCCACCGACCGCAGGCCTGCCGTCACCCGTTCGAAATGCTCCCGTGCCGGCGCTGACAGAGAATCGGCCAGGCGGGGTGCCTCTTCCGTGGCGGCGCGGCATTCCGGTACTTTGCAGTCCAAGACCCGCAACGGGTTCGACTCGATTCGTCGCTGGCAATTCCCACAGAGTCGGCTCTCAACACCCTTCAAAAACGCCACGAGCAGTGGTTTGTACCGGGCTCGATCGTCGGCATACCCAAGGTTGTTGATTTCCAAGGTCAACCCCGGCAGGGTGAGATCAGAAAGCACTCTCCACAGGAGCGACAGCACTTCGACATCAGCCCGTGGATCCGACACGCCGAAGGATTCCACCCCGAACTGATGAAACTGCCGGAGCCGCCCGGCCTGTGGCCGTTCGTGCCGGAACATGGGACCGGCATAGCAATATTTCTGCGGCCTGGGGTCGGCGGCTCGGTTGTGTTCGATGAATGCCCGAACTGTTCCGGCCGTCCCTTCCGGTCGCAAGGTCAGGGAGGAGCCGTCGCGATCCGCGAAGGTATACATCTCCTTCTCAACGATGTCCGTCGTCGCGCCGATGCTACGGGCAAATAATGTCGTGGTCTCAAAGATGGGGACGCGAATTTCCTGAAATCCGTAATTGAGCGCCCAGCGCCGTGCCGTATCTTCGATGAATCGCCAACGGGGGGACTCTTCCGGAAGGAGATCTTTGACGCCTTTGATGGCCTTAATCATGGCTCTAGTCGTGGATTCGCGGTCGTTCGAGCGGGGACTATAACGGCGGGCTTGCGGGCAAGTCAACGCAATGAGCGGTTCCATCTCATGAGCGACGGCGCTGTTGCACCCTTTTCGCTGCGGGCGTATAGTGCCCTCCTTGTAAAAATGGCATGGCGCTGCTGCCGCCTCAGTACGTTCGCTTCACAAGACGCCCGGTCTCATACTTCAAGCCTATGACGACTTCAGCCCGCCGCGTGATTGCCCTGGCTCCGATGCCTCCGGAGAAATCCGCCTATGCCCTCGCGCGGTATAGCCGGTCTCCGGACTCGATTGAAGACAGCATCAAGTGGGTCCACGGCCATTCATCCGAGAAATTCTGGGAACAGTTTTATTTCGACTATGGGCATGGTTCGATCGCGGACCTCGGCCACGTCATTATCTGCTTCGAGCAGATTTCCGAACTCGCCGCCATCCGGTTGGAGGATGAACCGGTGTGGGATGGCCAGGCCAAGTCGAGCCGCTATCAGAATTTCGCCACCTCCAGCTGGTTTGTCCCGGCCACCATTCGAGGACAGGAGATTGAGGCGAGTTATCTGGGCATTCTCCGCGGGCTCGCGACGGTCTATCGCGCCTTGCATGACCCGTTGAGCCAGTTCCTCACCGAGCGTGAGCCGCGACCGGAGAGCATGACGCCTGCTGCCTACCAGCGGGCTATCACCGCGCGGGCCTTCGATGTCACACGGTATTTACTCCCCTTGGCGGCGCAGACCAATGTGGGGCAGGTCGTCAGCATCAGGACGCTCGAAAAACAGATCACCCGCCTCTTGTCCTCGCAGATACCGGAGTTGCGCCAAATCGGAGAAGATTTGCAGGAAGCCTGTCGCAAGCCGCCGGTCAATCTGTGGGGTGAGTTGTCGGGTCAGTCGGCCGGATTAGGTGAGCCGATGGCTCCGACCTTGGCGCGGTACGCGAAGCCGAGCGTCTACCAGGCCGAAGTGTACAGTGACCTGGCTCGCTACGCGAAGGACGTGCTGAAGGGCACCGGCTTGGATCAACCCTCCGCCTATGGGGCCGCGGAACCAGTAGATTTGATCGAACCTCACGACCCGTTGGACGAAGTGGTGACCACGCTGCTCTATCGCGCCTCCCACGCTCCGTATCGAAAGATTCTCGCCCTCGTCCAAGACTGGACCGAGAAACAAAAGCAGGACACCTTGGAAGTCGCGTTTCAGAAACGCGGGCCGTATGATGAATTGATCAAGGAATTCCGCAGCGGGTATGCCTTTATCTTCGACGTCATGATGGATATCGGCGGCTGGCGCGACATGCATCGGCACCGCCGCTGCCAACAGGTGCAGCAGAATTTCACGACGGTGCATGGGTTCGAAACACCGCCCATCCTCGCAGAAGCCGGGCTCGAACAGGAATACCGAGAGGCCATGGGACATGTGAAATCGGACATTGAGCGGCTGAAGAAATCCAGCCAGGAAGCCGCGCTGTATGCCATTCCATTCGGATTTTCCGTGCGCTGTCTGTTCAAGATGGACTATGCCGAGGCGGAATACATCGCGAAGTTGCGATCCGGCGTGAAGGGGCACTGGTCCTATCGCACCATCGCCTGGCTGATGAAAGAAAAAATGACCGCACGGTATCCCATCCTCGGCGCGCGCATGCAGGCGACCCCGCCGGATGTGCAGGATGCATTGACGCGCTGACCGGCGCACCGAACCGTCTCATGAATCAGCCTCTCAACCAGATCGAAACGGCCCTCCTTGCGGGCGACTGGGACCGGTTAGGGTATGAAGCCGGGGTCTCGGTTCGTGCGCTCGAAGCGGCCGACGAAAAAGACCCCCGGCCATATTTTGCGTTGAATGTCACACACCTGATTCGCGGTGAATTTGCCGACGCCTGGCGGGTGCATGCCCATGCATTGCAGGAAACAGCGGATATTGAGAAGGTGGGCGAATGGGTAAAAGCCGTCCTGAAGCAGCATCCCGACAATCCCTACCTGAACCTGGTACAAGGCATGTTTCTGGCGCAGTCCGGCCAGTCGGAACAATCGGTGGTGTTCTATAAAGAAGCGGCGCGCCTTGCGCCACAGTCCGCCTATCCCCATTATTTTCTGGCTCAGATCCATGAGCGGGCGAACCATCTGGAAATGGCCATCAAGGAGTACCGCGAGGCGGTCAAACTGGATCCGGCATTCGCCGCGGCCCGCACCAACCTGGGCGTCGCCTACCAGGAGCAGGGCCGGCTCGAAATGGCCATTCCTCAATATCGCGAAGTGATCAAGCTCAATCCGAACGACGGCGTCGCCCATGCGAATCTCGGCTGCGCCTTGGCGGAGCAGGGGAAGTTTGAACCGGCGCTCCAGGCCTACAAGGAGGCGCTGCGCCTCAATCCGAACGACGCGGAGATTCACTTCGCATTGGGCGGAGTCTACGAAACGAAAGGCCGCATGGATCTCGCGGTCAAGGAATACCGCGCGGCCACGGAAGCCAATCCGGAACTCGCGCCGGCTCACACCGCGCTTGGCTGGTTGTTGATGGAGCAATCCCGACCGAGTGAGGCCATGGAGGCCTTCAATCGCGCCGTGAAGGCCAACCCCGAGGAAGCGCAAGCGCTCTACGGCATCGGGAGAATCTACGCCGCTAAGGGCAAACGGGAAAGTGCTGCCGAAAACTTCTCCAAAGCCATCCGCTTCGAAAAAGATCCCGCCAAGAAAAATGCCATCATGAACGCTCTCCACGCCAGCGGTCAGACCGGGGATTAGTGAAATCGAAGAGCTTGTAGGAAGCCCGGCCGTCCCACACACGACCCACGGTCGACTAGGGAGCCAGGGACCGGACGAGAGCTCTCAGGGAGGTCAGTTCAGGGGAGTCGTGATCAGGAAATTCGACGCTCTGGTGACGCGATTTATCTGTAACAGTTACTCGCAGACGGTAGACGTCTGCGCCTTTGATGTTGCCGCCGACTATGGCCGGTAGATCAAAGAACGCAGCTTTCGCGACCAATTCTTCGACGCGCCTCGCCTCCGCAGCCGGCATCTGATCCGTATCGACAGAAGCCAGTGCCTCTTGGAGCCCGGCGAACCCACCGGTGCGTTGAATCGTGATCTTCATCGCCTGTCCTCAGTGGAGCTCAATGGCGGCCCGGGCACCGTATGGCCTCCCGAGCCGCCTCATTGAGACTGATCTTATCGATGGAGGACCTTCGCTCTTCCATTGTCGCTGAAAAGGTTCCGGAGTTCCTCCAGATCGTCTTCGAATACACGGTCCCCCTCATTATATTCGGGGAGCTGCATGGTTCCGCAGCAGCCTCGCCGGTCTTGGCTCATCCGGATTTCTTCCGTAAACGCCGGCATGAGTTTCATACCCGCTTTATGGTCGGCGGTGAGCGGCGTCGGCGAGACGACGATTTCCCGAACCGTGAAGCGGTTGCGAATGAAGTTTCTGTACTGGACCGGCTTGCCCTCTGCGTGCGCAATCGTCAGCATCTGGTTGGCCATATCGGCGAAGGTGGCATTTACGGCCGGAGCGGCGTTAATGGCTCGGAGGATCAGGCCAAACAGATACTCCGCGACTTCGAGCAGGACCCTGGCGTCGTCCCGCATCCCGGGTTTTCGCTCAAACGCGAAGATATCTGCGAGCACATCGTAGATGGCTCCCGTGAAGACCTGTGACAGATCGTGCACTTCGTTGGTCACCTCGCTCAGCTTCAAATCATTGTCCGCATTGCGGAGACCATTCGGGCGGCCGAGTGCAAGGCCGAATTCCTCGGCCATGTCGGCAAGGAATGTCTTGTCATGCAAGTTCGCTTTGGTCTGGGCGATGATCGCCTCCACCTGGTCGAGTTGGGAAAGCGTCAGAAAGATCGCGCAGAGGTCGCCGAACGATTCATGCAATCCACCGGTCTGCGGATGATTGCTGGCGTCGAGCCACCCTGGCTTAAGGCCATCCAGGACGGCGTGGCCGGTTTCATGCGCGACGATATCGAACGAGCGGCAGGTGAACACCTGGGGAGACCCCGGGGGGCTGCCCGGCTTGGTGAAGAAGAAGAATTTCAAGGCTTTGAGATTGCGACTGTAGAACGCATTGGGAGTGACGCCGGCCCGCGGAAAGACGCTCATCCCTTCCGTGTTGGAGGCGCTGTTCCATTGCCACGGTGCCACGGATCCGCCACGTGCCCGTTGCGCGAGGGTGAGCATTTGCCGGACGACAGCAAAGGTGTGGACCGCATCAAACTCCTGCGTCCCTGGAGTCTCAATATAGTCCGCCATGGCGTTGGGGGAGACGAGGGGCATGCCTTGAATGGAAATGCGGCTGTCTCTCGGGCCCGCTAATAACAGACCGGGGAGAAAGGCCTTGCGAATCCCGATTTCGCTGACCGAGGGGTCCTGCTTCCACATCAGCACTCGAGAGCCGATGATCCGGGGGATGGGAATCGGGATCGGGATGACCACCCGGGCTGATTCCCGGTCGGGCATCATGCGAACGGAGGCACGGCTGGCGATGCCGGTGGTAGCACGCAAGAGTTTTCGATGCTGCCGATATTCACGTGTCGGAGTCGGAACGAACCCGACGGGAACCGTCATGCTGGCCGAAGGGCTACCCATATGTTCGGTGGCTGGTCTCATGGTCGCCGTCGGACTTTCAATGATCTCCTGACGCATGGCTCTTACCCTTGTCCTTTCTGAGTCGATAGCGGCCGCGCTGGATTTTGGATTGGAGGCACCGACTCGATGTGAGGGAGAATGCTTTTGCGTGACCTGGCTGGTTCGTCCGTTGGATGACAGAGTGGACATGCGACTCACCTCCTTCCCCGCAAAAGAAAAAGGCAAGTGTCGTACCATCTCGATTCTGTGACCGGTCGTCTCCGGCGCTTCGAAACGAGAATCGGGGTTTCAGCTGGTTGGTAATGGTGGCATTGTTTGCCGGTTTCTACCTAGGCGTATCTCAGGAGATACAGCCCAGGCTTGGGCGTATCTATTTCCGTACAGGGCAAGGTGTTTCAACGGAGCATGTACCGTGGACGTGCAGGAGATGTCCTGACACGAGGGTGTTCAGGGAACAAGTATATGGTCGATGGAGGAAACTGTGGAGCGAAGGAGCAGGGATCTACAGTTCGCGAATGGCGCCTTGTAGGACGGTCATCTGAGTCATGGGGTCGCCGGAGGCCTGGAGTTCCCCCCGGATCTGTTCTTTGAGATAGTTGGTGTAGCCGATTTTATCGATGAGGAGGTCGAGAAAACGTTCGGAGGACAACAGACTTTGCGCCTTCAGTTCGTCGATGGTCTCGTCGCTCACCGGCACATAGCTGGTGCCAATGTGGAAAATGATGTTGTAGTGGCGATCGCGCCCGAGTCGTTCGAACCGTAATCCCTTCACGTGCCGTCCTTCCTCTTACAGGCCAATGGGGGCACATTGTAGACAATCACTCATGAGAAGACAAGGTCAGTCTGGTGCCCTGCGGCCCCGCCAGCCGTGGCTTCCCGGCTACCCGGTCAGGGCTTCCCGCTCTTCTTTCCGAAATATTCCCGCCGGCTGACGGACACATCAGACACGAACATGACTCCTGAGTGCCGATCGAACAGCGGCCGCAATCCGGCCAAGACCGGTTCCACCTTTTCTTCCGGCACCACCGCCATGATCATGACCAGGCTTTCCTGCTCACTGAACATGAAGTGCGCCTCGCGTACGCCATGGTGTCCCTTACCGGAGATGTTCCCGATGATCGTGTACCCGGTCGCTTCGACCTTGTCCAGCAATTCCGTGACGTACGGCCGATGTTCCCCGGACACAATGACACGAATTTCTTTCATGGGATGCAATGTGAGTGCGGCCATGTCTCGACTCCTTTGAAAATGATCGTCGGTTGCGACAGTGAGCGGTTACCCTACCTGTGTGGTCTCGCTCGGATGCTGAACCCTTCGCCATACGCCCGACGGCATGTAGCGGTACCAGGTGCCGTCCTCAGGATCCAACGCGGCCAGGTGGACCCACTCATTGTGATAGAAATGCTGCAGGATCTCATGCCGCGCAATGAGTTTTTCGATCCGCGAGCGCGAGGCTTCCACGAGCGTCATCAAGCGCATCGGCTCATGATAGGGCAGCTCATCGTTCATGACGGTCTGCCAGGCCAGGCCGAGACGGAGATCGCTCCAGGGTCCTGACATGATTCCGATGCGGCCGACGACGTTATGATAAATCTTGCTCCCGCTGCCATACACGTCGTTGTCCACGGCTGAGAAATAATGCTCCATGTTGATCCACTGCGCCACCACTTGCGGGGCGGTGAGGAGTACTTCGAGCCAGCGATCGGTCGGGTCTTCGCGATAATCATAGGATTGCAGAAAGATGCGCCCGGACAGGTTCAGCCCCTTCGTCAGTTCCCGCCGGCCAATGATGAAGGCGGTGTTCCCGGACAGGCCCCACTCGGGGCGCACCTGACTCCAGTCCGCGCTTCGTGCCGCCACATGACCTGCTGCCTTGTCCAAGGGCAGGACAGCCCCGACGTCGGGAAATCTGGCACAGCGCTCCTGGCTGGTAAGCTGGGCTGCTTCCCGCAGATCGTCATACAGGCGGGCGACATCCTTGCGGTGGGTCGGGGGCGCGTCTTCGAGATCGAACAGCTGTACCTCATCGGTCGTGGTATCGACCTGCCCCGCAAGGAAATGCGTATCCGCAGGAATAATGATGCCGCGTTTCGCTAGCCGTTCGCGCACCGGAGCGCGGTTGGCCATCGCGGCCAGCACACGGGCATTCGGTTTGCCCTCGTTCCCGCCGCAGGCGCCGCAGTCCAGCGCCGACTCGAACGGATTGTTTTCCGTCGTGCTGCCGTGGGCACAGAAGAGTACCAGCCGGGCGAAATTTCGTACCAGGCCCATCATGCGCAAGGCCGTTTCGAGGGTCAGGACCTGCTCGTCGAGTGTGAAACCGGTGCGGGTGATGCGTTCTTTCTGGCGCGAGGCCGCACGTCGATTAATGCGATAGTGCCGCCGCAGTTCATCAAGGAAGGTGGTCAGTTGTTCGTTGGACAGATCGACTGCGCGGGCGGCCTCACTGAGGAATGGTTCCACTGGCGCATCCTCGTCCAGGGCCCGACGTCGCAACGCCTCGACAAATTCTGCCTCGACTCGCGAACCGTGCAGGCCCAGCCGGTCACGCAGGGCTTTCCAGATCAGGGCGCGTTGCTCGGAGACCACCATTTCTTCCGTTTCCGCCGGCGCCAGCTTGTCGACGGTTAAAATGGTGGCGATCGGCGGCACGAACAACCGCCGGATCCAGTTGGTCAGGCGTTT
This sequence comes from uncultured Nitrosospira sp., assembly GCA_900696505.1. GTDB lineage: Bacteria > Nitrospirota > Nitrospiria > Nitrospirales > Nitrospiraceae > Nitrospira_A. The sequence goes on along the minus strand of CAADGJ010000402.1, from coordinate 7,138 downwards.
GTACAGCGCCGGCAGGAAGGTCTTGCCCATCATGGGCAGGACGTAAAACCAGCCGAGCGATTCGACCATCACATAGGGCGTGACGACGTTTTCCTTCAAGTCGTGCAGGAGCGTGTGACCGGCATGGACCAGCTTCGCCCGCGACTGGTGTTTGGACACGTAATGGTCCAAATAGCTGCGCGGGATTTCGCGGACTTCGTTCTTTGCGCGCATGATCACGGGAAACTGCTCCGTATCATGCTCCTTTCCCCACGCGCGATATCGGATGAGGGCGGCGAAAAATCCTGCGAAACCGTAGGTCTCATTGGCGCCTGTCGACTCCAGATGACGGCGGAACGGTTCGGATCGCACATCGATGCAAAAGACCGATTGGGACTGGGGGCGGACCGGCGGTTGACCGTCGGGGGCAGCCGGTTGCGGCCTGGTTGGCGCGCGCCGGAGCAGGCCGAACAGATGATCCTGATAGCCTGCCTCAAACGCCTTCAGCCAAACCGGGCCATGGGCCGATTCCGGAAAGGCAGCCATCCAATCCAAGAGCTGGCGAAGCGCGGTGGGATGGGCGTCCATCAAGAGGGTCGGCACAATGTCGAGTGCCTGCGCGAGCGTGAGTAGACGACGCGCCATAGCCCGCTGCGCAGCCCGTTCGCGACGCGGGCCGAATTCGATCTGATAATGATGCGTGAGTTGTTCCCATTCACGGGAGAGAGCCGCCCTGTTGTGTTGACTCCCCGATTGCGCATGCAGGCGTGCCACCCTATCGGCATAGGCGGCCGGCAGGCGGCCGGCGACCCATTCCTTGCGCATGAAGTATCCGGCCGACTCCTGGTCCATAAACCGCAGCACCGCGCGATAGTTTCCCTCGATGCCTAATTCCTCCTGACAGACTTTCTCGACGAGTTCGCGCACATACCAGAGACGCACGGCGAGAAATTTCACCAGACCGACAGGGTAGGCCTGTTGCCAGGCATAGTCGTTTTCTTCGGCCCGCCATTTGATGAAGCCGGCCCAACCGGGAAGAGCGGCGAGCTGAAGGCCAAGGTAGTCCTGCCGGAATTCTGCCGGAATCGCCAACGCCTCGAGGCAATCCAAGACCGCGTCTTCCGGATGTTCGGGCAGCGCGGCAATTTTTCGACGGCTATCGGCAATGCCGCAGGTCGCCCACTCATTAGCGGCCACCTGTTTCCACGCTGCATACAGCCCCTGACGCCGTCCCGGCATCGACCAGGTGGCATGGCCTTCGTCGAGGAAGGCTTCGCACCATTTGATCAATTCGCCGTTGATCTGATCCACGATCCGGGTGCCCAGAGTCCGGTCGCACCAGTTCGATAAGGTGAGGTCCCGTCCCAGGGCGGCGACATCATCGCGCACCGCGGCGGCCATCTGGTCTTGCACGGTCGGCACGGACAAGGCGACGAGGCGTTCGGCCAAGACGTCCACCTGTTCCTCGTTCGGTTCGCATTCCATGAGCCGGTCGAGAGGTTCCTCGGCCGGGCGAGACAGTCCATGAGTCAGGCAGGCACGCATGACTTCCCGCTGTGAAATACGGCAGGACCCGAGGTCGACTTCTTCATCCTTCGCCAAAGCGGCCAACGCGTCGTCGATGTGGCGAATCAGGATCCGCCCGGATTTGACGTATCGACGGTAGAGGTCGCCGGGCAGGTAGCCGTGGCCGCCAAGGAACTGCTGCCCGCGGCGGACCGTTTCAGTAAACGGTAGATACTCGAGGCTATGCAGCGGATTATGGTGCACGAAGGTTCGCATGGGCCAGTACTGCGCGATGACTTCGCTGGCAAGCCGGATCATGCCGCGCAATTCCATGCGGCGCGGTTCGAGATCGGCGGGCTCGTCGGTGCGAATCATCGGGTCCACGGTTCCCCCTTCATGGCAACCGTGGAGGAGGGAGCAGCCGCGTGCGACTCGAACATCCGGGATGGAGCCATCCCCAGGATCAGCAGCAAGAGCAACACCAGCATCAGGGAGATCCATTCCGTCTGTCGCAAATCTTCGTGCCGGATGTCCAGGCGTGGCCGACCGAACACCACCTGTTGGATGAGATCGGTGTAGTACCACGAGGCCGTGAGCCAGACGAGCATAATGATGGCGAACGGCCCGGATGGCGCAAACGCGGGGGTGAGCAGCATGCCCAAGAAGCCGGAAAACACGCCGAACGGCGGCATGCCGAGGGCCGCAAGCCCGAGCAGCGCGAGGAGAGTGCTGAAACGGGGCATGGGATAGGCGAGCCCGCCGAGGGCCCGGAAATCGATATCCCCGTACCGTGCGCGGATGGCATACCACGCCATCAGAAGTCCGCTGGTGGTGAGCCCCACGGCACTGAGATAGACCAGAGCCTGGACGGGTGCGGTTCCCGTATCGGCCACATACCACCACAGCATGCAGAAGAATGCCGAAGAGGCATAGCCCAATCGCGGCAGGGGATGCGACTGAATCAAGGCCCGCAGCGAGCCATACACGGCGCCGGCCAACGCCAGGAGGGCCACCGTCTGGAGTACTGTCCCGGAGAGTGACGGCAGCAACAAGTACAGGCTGTGGAATCCGACGGTCGGCAGAATAAACGCCAACAACGCGGGAAGATTGCCCGGCAGTCCGCTGAGTGCAGCCACGAATCCGCTGTGCACAGGCAGCAGGGGCAGCAGCGTGGCGCAGGTGACCAACGAGGCGATCGTTGCGGCTGGTGCTGGAAGCGCCAGCGCCAGCAAGGCCGTGAGGATGCCCAGACCGAATGAAGCCATCCCTCGCCAGGCCGCCGGCGCAGTGCCCGGTTGATGACGATAGAGCAAGCCGCAGACGAGACCGAGGAGCAGGATGAGCAAGAGCTCGTGGGTGGCCGCGTGACTTGTGAGAATGCCTAGCGCCACACCGAGCAGGATCAGAGTCATCACCCAGGCTGAACTGTTATCCCGGTGCAAGGGTTGCCCCAGCAGCGTCAGAAACGCCGTTGCCGGGAGCAGGCACAACAACGACATGGCGGCAGCCGCTTCGTTCTGTGCCAGGGAGGTGCCGATGACGGCAAGCAGAGTCAGCCCGGTCGTCGTCAGGGCCACCGTCTTCATGCGCTGAAGGGCGGCTCTCATCAGCAGGGCGAGGCTTGCGCCTAACAGCGGAAAGGCCAGGAGCAGCCAGGGTGTCATCCAGCTCTCGATCACGGCTGGACTCCCATCACGGACGCAGCAATGCGGGGGAACGTGCGCAGTCTGAGTGCAGTCACGATAGCCGTTTCTCCAGGCGATGCGCGACCTGTGTGACGACGCGGCCGATGGTGAGATACAGCTGATCCAGATACAGCCGGTTCATGAATAGCACATACAGGCGTACGAGGAACGCTTCGATCCATCCGGGGATGGTGATGGTGCGTCCGTGGGCATGGGCATACAGATAGACCCAGCTCAGAATCGTCAACAGCGTCGTGCCCATCACCAGGCTGTCGAAAAGCCGTCCGGGCAGCGCGGCGGCCTTGAAATACAAGCCCACCTCTTCCGGGTTCGGATACAGAAAATGGGTGAAGCTCTCGACCGCAAACAGATAGGTGAAGACGACGATGACCAGCGTGACCAGCATGGCGGCCGATACCTTCCAGGAGGCCACGGCGCGAATGCGCGTCAACGAGAGGATCGCCTGCGAAGACGTGACCCAGATGAAGAACAGGAAGATCACCGTCCCTTGTGATTCGAGCAACGGAATTCTCAACACACCGTGAGTGACCAACAAAATGACCAGGGGCAGCAACAGCGTCGTGAAGAACCCCGTCGACCAGGTCAGGTTGGAGAATTCGCTTTCCTCCGTCTCCCGGTCGATCGGCGGGAACGACGGTTCCTGGCGGGCCTTATGGATGACGTTGCCGCAGTTCAGGAACACTGTCCCTTTGAATAGCCCGTGCGCGATCAGATGGAAGACGGCAAGAGAAAAGGCTCCGAGGCCGCATTCCATGATCATGTAGCCCATCTGCCCGATGGTGGAAAATCCTAGGGTCTTCTTGATGTCGTTCTGTGTCAACATCATGGTGGCGCCGAGTATCGCGGTGAGCATGCCGATCACGAAGACGACATGCAGCGTCGTCGGGCTCAGGCCATACAGCGGGGCCAGTCGGTTCAGCAGGAATCCTCCGGCGTTGATGATGCCGGCATGGAGCAGCGCGTGGATCGGAGTCGGCGCGTACAGGGACCGCGGCAGCCACGTATGGATGGGAAATTGGGCCGATTTTCCCATGGCGCCGCCGAAGATGAGCAGGGTCACCGCGGTGACGCCGTCCATGGTCCAGCCGAGCTCAGGCCAGATCGACAAGGTCACCGGCGTCTCGGCAGCGCGTGTGAACAGCGTCTGAAATTCGAACGTGCCGTACAGCGAGTAGGCCAGGACAATGCCCGCGAGAAAAGCCGCATCGCTCAGTCGTAACGTCGTAAACGTATTGGACGCGCCGGACAATGTCGCCGCATGCCCGTGATTGTGCGCCAGCAGAAATAACAGCCAGGAGAGAATCTGCCAGAAGATGAAGAGCATCACCAGATTAGCGCTGGAAACCATGCACAGCAGGACGCTGGTGGTGATGCCGAGCATACCCAGATACCGGCGGTACCCGCGATCCTGGTACATGTACCCCATCGAATAGCGATAGATCAGCGTGGTGACACCGGTGATCAGGACCATCATGACGGCGCTGAGCCGGTCGATGTAGACGCCGATGGGGAACGCCAGATTGGCGATGGCGGCCGGATCATACAATTGGAACATGATCGGGCCATCCGACGTCACCACGATCAGAATGATGAGCGAGCCCAGGAAAGAGGCGGCGATGGGGAACAGGCCGGATCGGGCATTCTGCTCCTGGTCCGCACGATCGCCGGTCATCACGATGAAGGCCGTGAGTAACGGCAACAGCGGAACGAGGGCTAAGAAGGACATGCGAATCCCCTGCTGGCCATGAAAAGAAAAAGGCCAGCCGACGGTCCTTCACACAAGGAACCAACGACTGGCCTGCACTGTCCCCGGCCTTTCCCGCAATGGAAACACCGGCAAGACCCTACTGCCTGTCTGAGTACATCAATGGATGTGGGTCCGGGCCGCGCACGAATCACGGCCTGTCGTCGGCACCACCGGAAAACTGGGTTAGATGTATCTGTGAAACCCACGCGATTGCAAGAGAAAAGTCCGCGCAGGCGAACCGGCCGCATGGGCGCGCCACACTCGATCGCGGCTCGGATTGCCGGGTGTCGGGGTGTCACATGGGGGTGGAGTCCTGCGGCGGCCCTGACTATAATCCGGTCGTCCATGTCTGTATCACCAGGGAGCAAGATGACCGTGCCGGTGCCCAGCAAGGGAGAAAAGGAAGCCGCCGTTCGTACGGCGATCATCAAATTCGAACAGGAATTTCTGGGGCGCGGCCCCGACGAGGTCCGTGTGTTCATAGTGCGGGACATGCTGGTCGTGCGGCTGAAGGGGGTGCTCACGCCGGCTGAGCGACAACTGGCCAAAACGGCCGAAGGCGTCGATATGGTCAAGCGGCTGCGTCAGAACCTGATCGCTCAGGGGCGTGAACGACTGTGTGAACAGGTGGCGGATCTCATCGGTGCCAAAATCACGGCGTTGTTCACCGACATCGATACGGTGGTCGGTGAGCGCATCTTTGTCTTCACCTTGGAATCCGATCTCGAGGCCAATTTTCGGTGAGGTGAGGAAGGGTGCAAAAGCCAATGACGCAACACAGCCTGGAGTCCCTCACGTTCGAGAACAGTTACGCACGCCTGCCGGAAGTGTTCTACGCGAAGGTGAATCCGACGCCGTTTCGCGCCGCGCCGTTTTTGATCAACGCAAATCCCGCGGCGATGGAATTAATCGATCTCGACCCGCAGGAAGCGCTGCGACCGGAATTTGCCGGAGTCTTCGGCGGCAGTCTGCTGGTGCCGGGGATGGAGCCGCTGGCGATGCTGTATTCCGGCCATCAGTTCGGGGTGTACGTGCCCCAGCTCGGCGATGGCCGCGCGATCCTTCTGGGGGAAATCGTCAACGGGCGAGGGGAGCGGTGGGATCTGCATTTGAAAGGTGCTGGGATGACTCCCTTCTCCCGCGATGGAGACGGACGCTCCGTCCTTCGTTCGGCCATTCGTGAATATCTCTGCTGCGAAGCGATGCATGGACTCGGCATCCCGACCACACGCGCGCTCTGCCTGGTCGGCAGCGACGACAAGGTCTATCGTGAACAGGTGGAAACCGGCGCCACCATCGTCCGCATGGCGCCTTCGCATGTGCGGTTCGGCACCTTCGAAATTTTCTATTACCGGAAGCAGCATGAGCACCTGCAGCGATTGGCCGATTACGTAATCGAGATGCATTTCCCTGATCTTGCGCAGGCTGCCGACAAATATGTCCGCTTTTTTGCCGCCGTGGTCGAGCGCACGGCGAAACTCATCGCGCAGTGGCAGGCGGTCGGCTGGTCCCACGGCGTGTTGAATACCGACAACATGTCGATCCTCGGACTGACCCTGGACTATGGGCCCTATGGCTTCATGGACGATTATGATCCGGGCTTCATCTGCAACCATTCCGACTACAATGGACGCTATGCGTTTAATCAACAGCCTTACATCGGGCTGTGGAACCTGAGTTGCCTTGCACAAACCCTATTGCCGTTCGCGCCCAAGGAAGACTTGAAAGCGGCGCTCGATGGCTACCAGGCTACCGTCGACCGGTATTATCGGGATCACATGCGACAGAAACTCGGCCTGCGAGAAGATCGGGGAGAGGATGAGACGCTGCTCCAGGAATTGAAGTCGCTTATGGTGGGGAGTCGGGTGGATTACACGATTTTCTGGCGCGAACTCGGCACCTTTTCATCCGATCCTGCGGCGAAGAACGAACGCCTGCGGGAGCATTTCCTCAATCCGGACCGCTTCGATGTCTGGGCCGCACAGTATCGTGAGAGACTGTACAGCGAACAGAGTCGCGATGAAGAGCGACGGCCAGGAATGGATCGCGTCAATCCCAAGTATGTCCTCCGTAACTATCTGGCTCAAACGGCGATCGAGAAGGCGCAGCAGAAAGACTATTCTGAGATCGACCGCCTCCTGAACCTTCTTCAGGATCCGTATAGAGACCATCCCGGCATGGAATCCTACGCAGCCGCGCC
>CAADGJ010000401.1 GCA_900696505.1 uncultured Nitrosospira sp. | reverse complement strand
TTGCGCGGCGAGAAGCTGCGAATCTCCACCCCGCCGATGGTTTCTGTGGGCTGTTGGCCCTGACGACCGGGCACGATCACGCTGACCCGATGGCCGGCACGCACCAGGCTTTCGGCCAGCTTCCGCGACATGCTGCCGAAGCCTCCATAAATTCCCCAATCAAAATACTGACTGGTCAGAATGCACACATGAGGCATTTTCCTCATACCCGGGGCTCCCTGGTCCAATCGCGAGCCACGTTTTTCGCACTTCGGGCATCCTTGGCTCGGCTTTCGGCGGACGGAACCATAACCCTCGCGCACAACTCAAGGTAGCGGGCGGCGAGCGTGGGCCATCCGAATGCGAGCGCACGACGACGACTTTCGTCGCCCATGCGCCGGCGCTGCTCAGCATCGTTCAGCAGCCGCTGCAACGCGGTCGTGAGTGCCTCAACATCATCCCATGGCACGATCTCACCGTTGGCTCCCTGCGTCACCAATTCCGCAGTGCCTCCCGTATCGGTCACGATCACCGGGAGCCCGGAGGCCATCGCTTCCAAGAGGGCGATCGACATGCCTTCATGCTGAGAAGGCAACACGAACACATCGGCGTCGTGATAGACAGGAGGCATGTTCTCGCGCGGCACAAAGCCCTTGAACGTCACCACCTCCGCCACTTGTAACTTCGCCGCCAATTCTCGCAACTGCGGCTCGGCATCCCCGGTCCCGACGAAGATCAGTGCCATCGGTTCATGGTTTGCTGCTCGCAAGTTGGCGAAGGCCTGTAGCAGATGATGTTGCCCTTTGCGTTCAATCAATCGAGCGACACAAATCATGGTGAACGGTCGTCCAGAATTCCTCGTGGCCGGGACAAACGCGTTCGTATCAACCCCGTTGGGAATCGTCACGAGGGGCAGATCCGGCATCGTGCGATGCGCCAACGCCACCTGTTCTGCGCTGATGGCTGTCACCACACCCGCTCGACGCCAGATCTGTGTGATGAACGGCGTCAACACCGGGTAGAGGTAGTTGTATCGGGCCTCGAACCCCGGCACATCGGGCCCCTGCAACGACAAGACGTAGGGCAGTCCATGCGTGAGACGCAACAGGTAGCTGATGGCACCGGCCGGCACACCTGCAAAGGCGAAGCTCACATCATACTGATGTTCGGACGCCAGTTGCCGCGCGAGACGCAATCCCCGCCAACTGTACCGCAGCAACTCACGATTGGTGGCGTGGTGGATGTTGCGATTATCGACCGGCACCTTGTAGATCGTAATGCGATCGGCAAAGGCCTCGGTTTCGTATCGCGCCTTGGTTCGCGAGGACGTCACGAGATCCACCGTGACATCGGGCCGCAAGGCCATCTCCTTCAGCAAATGGAGATTGACGACGCCGGTGCCGCCCCCGAGGGGAGGGAACTCGTTATCGAACATGAGAATGCGAATGGTGATTATCTCCTGGTCACACGGCGGGCAACGTACAGCGGCCGGTGTTTCACTTCATCGGATATGCGTCCGATGTATTCCCCGATGACGCCGATCGTCATGAGTTGAATCCCCGCGAGGAAGAAAATCGAGACGACCAAAGTGGTGAACCCGGCTACCCCGACCCCGATGGTGAGTTTCTTGATCAGATAAAACAGCGCCACGAGGAAGGACAGCAGAGAGACGGTAAAACCCAGTAGCGTGATGATGCGCAATGGCATGTGGCTGAATGAGACCAACCCGTCGAGCGCCAGATAGATCAGCTTCCGAAGCGTGTACTTGGGCGTCCCGGCATGGCGCGCCTGGCGCTCATACGGCACGCCGACCTGTTTGAATCCGACCCAGCTGCGGATGCCCCTGACAAATCGATTCCGTTCAGGCATGCGCACGAGCAGGTCGACGACTTTGCGGTCCATGACGCAAAAATCTCCGGCATCCAACGGAATCTCGATGTTGGCGACCCGTTGCAGCAAGCGGTAGAAGCCCGCATAGGCCAAGCGTTTGCCCCACCATTCCTTCCGCTCGGTTCGCACCGCATAGACCACTTCCCACCCTTCCTGCCACTTGGCTAAAAAGGTGTGAAGGACTTCGGGAGGATCCTGGAGATCGGCATCCATAATGCTGACGACACGTCCGCGGCAATGCTCCAGTCCGGCGCTGATTGCAACCTGGTGGCCGAAATTTCTGGCAAACTCAACAACAACAACTCGATGATCCTCCGCCTCCAGACGCCGCAACATCTCCGGACTCTGGTCCTGACTGCCGTCGTCGACAAAGACAATCTCATAATCCAGCCCCTGTTCGGTGAGCGTCCGGGTAAGCCGACTATGGAGCGTCTGCAAGTTCTCTTCTTCGTTAAAGACTGGAATCACAATCGACAACATCGGCGGAGGAAGAGCGGCGGCACGCTGTCCGAGAATGGCGGCAACCAGCGCCGGTGACTGGCGATGATCTTCAGCCGTGGAGGTCAATTCCATGGCCGAGGACAAGGCTCGACAGAACTCCAGCGCTTCCTGCGGGTCCTCTGTCGGCGGCAACTGACGCCCGCTGTCGGGCTTCCGTCCTATTGCGGGCGAGGCCTCATGACGGCCAGACCAATCTCGAGGACCAGACTGCGGGGATGGCTGCATAGATGCGCTCATATGTGTATGGGCGAAAAACCGTTACCTGGGATTGGATATCTCAGGGTTGCTCCCTAGTGTAGCCGAGGAGGTCCAATTCGGCCACATCTTCCACTGAAATTGCGCTGTAGGAAATTCGGAATGCCTGGTCTGTCTCAGCCTGGCACAAGTCCCGGTGTGGAACGGAAGATTATTTTTGTGAAGGGGAAGGATCGGCACCTTTCGTCATCATCGCCAGGCAGCCCAGCCCTAAAGCAATCCATACGAATTCCCGAAAGCGCCGCAGAAGCGCGAACGTAATACCTGTGACTTCCCCGTACCCGAACGCGGAGAGGAGGAACAGATTGCCCGCATCCTGTGCCCCCAAACTGCCTGGAATAAAAAACGTCCCTCCTTTAATGAAGACGGACAAGGCACCAATTGCGACAGCCGGCAACACGTTAATCGATTGCCCCATGCACAGCACCATGACGTAGACTTCTAGCGCCTCCGCGAGCCAACCGAGCAGAAACAGTCCGGTCGAAAGGAGAAAGGCCTGTCGTTGGTGGGAATAAAAGCCGGCGATGGTGCGATCCAGTTCGAGCAATTGCTGCTCACGCGCCTCTAAAAACTGGATGCGCAGACCGATGCGTCGCAACAGCGCCAGGATCCACCCGAACATACCCTGACGCTGCACGATGACAAAGGCCCCAACACCGAAGAGCAGCAGGCCCACGCTGACCAATCCCGCGGTGATCGTCTGTCCGACCGATCCGCCGGAACCCAATAGCCAGAATCCCAGGCCGATGCCCGCAAGAATGAACAGAATCTGCGCGATGGTCATGGTCGTTTTTGCCGTCACGACCGACGCGAGGCCCTCTACGAGTGGCACGCCGTGGCGATTGAGGAGGTAGGCCTTCAGCGGTTCGCCCCCCACATAGGCCGTAGGCGTAGTCATGTTCACGACTTCGCCGGCGGTACGAATCGCTAAGATGCGCCAAAACGGCACACCCTTCGCCCAGGCGCCGAGCGTCACGCGCCAACCATAGGCTTCGAGCACATACATGAGGAGAGAGGGAAGAAGGACCAGCACCATGGCGGCGGGACCGAGTTGCGTCACCGCATCGTAAATACGCCCGATGCCGATGTGCCAAACCAGTGCCGAGAGTGTCAGCGCCCCGAGGACAAGGAGGGCCGCTTTAAGCACGGGCGCGTGCCGAGGGTCGAATCACCCACACCATCATCAACCAGAAAACGGTCGACCCGAGTGCAGCCATCCACAGAAACCAGTCCAGTTTATCCGCGAGGGCAAACAGGAAGACGACCACAGAGAAATCACGGCTCGCCACATTTTTGAGAATGAAGTCCGACCAGGCAGCCTGCTTCGGGGTATTCCAACCGCGCGTGGCACCGATCTTTTGGGCCTTCGTGACCAGCCAGAACGCCATGGCATTACCGAACACGGCCGCACTTCCGAGCGCCAGTGGCACCCACGCCTCCGGTGCATCGGCGTGGCGAAGGTAGGCCCCGCAGGCAATCCCGGCAAAGATGGCGATATGCACCACATTATCCATGGCGATATCCAGCCAGGCACCGAACGGGGATTCCGTAAAAGTGAGGCGCGCCACTTCACCGTCGCAACAGTCGATGATCGCAGCCAGCTGAAACAACAGCGCTGCAACGATCCCTGCCGTATAGGTCCCCAACCCGAATCCGACAGCGGAGAGGAGCCCGACAGCGGTCGCCACCATTGTGATGGTGTTCGGGGAGCATTTTAATTGGAGAAAGAGTCGCGTTAAGAGCCGCGAAAATGTCCGGTTGAAATACCGATCGACAAAACCCTCGGCTTCGCCTTTCAGCGAACGGAACAGTGTGCGCTCAGCGTGTCCGGCACTGGCCTGATCCCACACTTCGCGATACCAGAGTCCGGCGTGGGACGCGGCAGCCACGACCCGCACCCGTCCTTCGATGGCGGCCCGTTCCAGCCAGCGACGCATGGGGGTCATGCCGGGCGCTTCCGCGAGGCCGCTCGTCAACGGGGCAGCCGCCCCGCTGGGCGGGTTCAAAATGCTGGCGGGCAACACGACCAGGTCGGCCGCCACCTGATGTCCCTGTTGCACGGGCTGATTGTGAAATGAAACCAGCCGCCCTTCCTGAAATGCGACGACCGGATTCCTGCGACCGGCCGCAGGTTCGATCGATCCCGCTTCACGCGTGACCACCAGTGCCTCGCCGTCGCGCACGGTCTGCCGTAAATGTTCAATGAGGCCCTTGGAAAACACGGCCTGAACTCCGGCCACGAGACAGAACCCCCGGACTTCAGCGGCGAGGGATTCCCAGGTACGCGGGTCGTCGAGCGGAAATTCACGCACCGGCATCCACCGGACCGGAATCGTCACGCGCGCGCCTCGTGCCAGCGCTTGCTTGAGCAGCTCTTCATCGGGACCGGCCAACACGATCAATTGGCGGATGCCGCCCCGTTGCAAGGTGAGAACCGTCCGCTGAAAGAGGCTCAACCCTCCGATGTGAGTCAAGGGCCCCACGTCGGCAAGACCTCGCCCCGGACGATCACCGAAGAGACCGGCACCAGGCAGTAAAATGGCCGTGCTCAATCCCTGCAGCTCCGCGCCTCGTTGTAAGGTACTTTCACTCATGATTCCGAATGGGGTTCCTATTGGTGGATGGCCGCTGGCGGGTGCCTGTGCGCTACAGTCTCGGGAGAATTTCCCGCTCCGCCTTCGTCACATCTTCAGGAAAATCGATCTCGGTCCAGGGCAGTCCCCCGATTTTTTCATGCCCGACCTTCACGTCACGAAAATACTGCAACAATCCGTCCTCGTATTCCATGTCCCACCGGTCTTGATCGATGTACCCCTTGAGGGAAGCGATCACATGCGCTGTATCCGCCCGGCGCACCCGGAGGAACCCGACACCTTCGCCGGCGAGATCATACCGATCAGGCACCTTCTTGCTCAAGGCGATGACGCGGTCACCCTGCACCACCACCATACATTCCTCGCCCGTTTGCTTCACCGTATCGTCCATGAGTAAACAGTTTTCATAGGGGGACGCCACAAGACGCCGAAGGATCTCCCGATGAAACAACACATCCGCGTCCATGATGACCACATCATCGGTCAGCGCCTGCCTGGCAATCCATAACGAGGAAATGCTGCCGCGATGGAACTCCTCGTTGACGAGGTAGGAGATATCGACGCCATGGCACTGTGAACCTACCGCCGCCCTGATCATCTCCTGTTTGTAGCCGACGACAATGGTGGCCTGCCTGATCTTCACCGACGCCAGGGATTCCAGATAGCGGGACAGCAAGGTTTGCCCCCCGATCTCGATCAGGCATTTCGGCTTATGCTGGGTTACCGGCCAGAGGCGTTTGCCGACTCCTGCCGCCAGGATGATGGCCTTCATGCGCGAGCCGCCGCTCCTGCGAGAACTTCCTCGAACGCACCCAGGAATCCATTGATCTGAGATTCGGTCAGAGCGCCCATATTAGCGACACGGAACACCTTCGACTCGAGTTGCCCTTGACCGGCGTAGATCACATAGCCGCGGGCCTTGAGCTGATCATGCAGGGTCGTGTAGCTCAAACCTGCAGGAAGATGGAAGGCCGTAATCGTATTCGATTGCACGTCAGCCGGAAGGAACGGCTGAACACCCATGCCCGCCATCCGCTCACGAATCCTCGTCGCCATGCGACGATACCGATGAAAGCGGTTGGTCACCCCCTCCTCCAGCAATTCGTCCAACGCCTCCTCGAACGCGTAGTACACCTGCACCGCCGGCGTGAACGGCACAATCCCTCGGCCCTGTTCATCAACATAATGGGTCAGCGTCAGATACCAGGACCGCTTCGGATATTTCCGCATCTGATCCAGGAACCCCTTGCGCAGCAAGACAAACGACACGCCGGGGAATCCCTGAATGCACTTGCCCGCCGTTCCCGCCACCATATAGATGTGCGACCCGGCGATATCGATCGGTTCGCCCGCGAGGCCACTGACGGAATCGAGGACGAACACCCGGTTGAGACTGTCGACGACCTCCGCAATTTCTTTCACCGGGTTGATCAAACCGGTCGTCGTCTCATGATGGACCATCGATACCGCATGCACTTCGGGATGCTGGCGAAGGGCCAACCGGAGTCGTTCCGGATCAGGCCTGACGTGCCATTCCGATTTGAGTTCGGACACTCCGAGTCGCTGCAACCCGATCATATTGGACAGTCGTTCGCCATAGACCCCATTGTTGAGCACCAACATGCGCTTGCCCAACGGAAGGCAGGACATCACTGCTGACTCGACGGCCGCCGTGCCGGACCCCGTTAAAATGACAGCCACGTACTCGGATTCCGCACCGGGCACGAAGGCGGTGAGCAGCTTCTGCTGAATGCGCTGCAGCATGTCGGAAAATTCGGACTCCCGATGGCAGATGTCCGGACGCAGCAGCGCCTGCCGCACCCGTTCGCTCACATTTACCGGACCTGGATTGAGAAGTATCATGGTTGTGCCTCAGGCTGTTGATCGGAACGGAGCAGGACGGGCTCACTCAGCACGTTCAGTGCGCCGCAATTACTCAATGGCTTTCATGAAACGCGCGGTGATGGCCGGCGGCTCCAATGCAATCCGTCCGGCATCTTCGACAAACTCGTTCACCTTGACGAGCAACATACTGGGCCCGTCGTTCTTCAACATATCTTTGAATTCGTACACGAGATCTTCACGGTCCAAGACCCGTTCAACCGCCACATACCCGGCCGCCTTCGCCACTTTTTCCAATTGGACCACATTGGAGATGGTCGGCTGATTTCCTGTCGAGCCATACACTTCATTGTCGAAGACGACATGGATAAAATTCTTCGGCCGCAATGCGCCCACGGTGGCAAGGGTACCCATCCCCATCAATACGTTGCCATCTCCATCGAACACGATCACTTTCTTGGACGGTTTGGAGAGCGCCACGCCCACGCCGATGGCGGCGGCATTGCCCATCGAGCCGATCATATAGAAATGCGTCGGCCGATCGGCAAGCTTCTGGGCTTCCCTCGAAGGAAATCCGTTGCAGATGATGACGGGCTGATCCGTCAGCAGTTCCAGCAGCGCGGCCATCGCCTGCGCCCGGCTCTGCATCGTTCCCTGTTCCGGCCTCATGGGTGCAACCCCTTGATGATGCCCTTCTTGATCAGGAGGGCCACTGGAATCCGCTGCTTCATAAAGGTCTGAGCCACCCAGCGAAGATCCTCCGCCATGGTCGGTTCCGATAGGGTCCGATGAGGAATTTTCATCGTGTCGAGCAACTGCGGCATCGTCTCGCCCATCACCAGATGTTCCGGCGCGTCTTTCCCTTCAAAGCCGCGCCAGGATACCAACAGGATGCACGGCTGCCGATAGATCATATTGAGCGAGAGCAGGGTGTTCAGCGAGGTGCCCAGTCCGGAGTTCTGCATGAGGACGGCAGGGATTTTCCCGGCCATGAAGGCGCCGGCCGCCATGGCGACTGCTTCGTCCTCACGCACAGCAGACGTATAGAGCTTGCGCGTGAGCAATTCCTCGATGATGCCGCCCAGCAGGGAATCCGGCACTCCGGTGAAGAAATTGACGCCCAGATTTTCGAGGGCCTGCACAAATACGTCACTGTCGACCATGAACCATGCTCCTGTCGCCCGATTGGCCCCGGCACAAGAGGCGCATTATATCCAAGGGGCCCCTCATTCACAAGAACGCCGCACCGAGAGTTGCCGCCATGTGAACGGCCATGGTAGCGTGCCAAGTGGGACCTTGTGAAAGCCATGCACGACGCGTTTTCAAGATGGTCGCCTCTTCGCCTCCTGCAGCGCATCGGGTGCGTCAGCGCCCTGCTGCTCCTCACAGCAGGGCCGGTGTTGGCCATCACCATGGCCAACGATCCGCACGGCTACCACGATCTGTCGTGGGGCATTCCTCTCACTAACGTGCCTGACCTCATGGTGACCCGCGAGAACACCCATACCATCGACTATGAATTTCGCGACCGCCAGCCGGTCTATGCCGACATCCCGGTCGAAAGCGTGCATCTCTCGACGGTCGATGCGCAGTTTGCGCGCGTCACCATCCGGTATCGCGGCGCGCAGGCGCACAAACAGGTGCTGCAATATCTCGAACGGACCTACGGCGCGATCGAACGGCTTCCCGGACAGATGATGCGAGGACTCAACCAGCAATACACCTGGCGAGGAACGGAAACAGAGATCACCCTGACCTATGAGGCCAACCGGGATCGCGGGTTTGTCTTTATCGAAAGCCGCAATCTGGCGCCACGCTTTCAAGATCTCATGTCGGATACGGCGGAATAATGATGCT
>CAADGJ010000400.1 GCA_900696505.1 uncultured Nitrosospira sp. | reverse complement strand
GCGATGTGCGCGGCATCCGTCGCGCTGCCACCGTTGCCGAACAGCAATACTTTGTGACCGGTTTGAAAGGCGCGGCCGATGAGTTGCGCGACCTGCACGATCTTGTCGGCATGGTCTCGCGCAAAGCGTCGCTTGACCTCGGCGCTCTCATCGAACGCCTTGATGGCGAATTCTTTCATCGAGCGGAATTGTAGGGAAGCCCCAGGCCACTGTCAAACGACCGCGGACGGCGTTTATTTTCCGGGCGAGGCGGGGGAAGACCGTTTAGTGATCATGTTCATCGCCAGGGTCAGCATGGAGCCGACATCCGATACATTGGCCGGCAGCACGAGGGTGTTGCTGGTTTTGGCCAGTTCCCCGAACTTCGTGATGTACTGTTCAGCGACACGCAATTGCACGGCTTCGTAGCCTCCGGGGACTTGCGTGGATTCGGCGACTTTGCGCAATCCCTCAGCCGTGGCGCCGGCGATGGCCATAATGGCAGCGGCCGCACCTTCGGCCTCGTTGATCTGCTGCTGCTTCTTGGCCTCAGACGCTTTGATGACCTGTTGCTTCTCTCCTTCCGCCTGATTGATGGCGGCGTCGCGTTCGCCTTCGGAGGTCAGAATCACCGCGCGTTTCTCCCGCTCGGCGCGCATCTGCTTTTCCATGGCGGCCAGGACATCTTTCGGCGGGGTGATATTCTTGATCTCGTAGCGCAACACCTTCACGCCCCAGGGTTCCGTGGCCTTGTCGAGTTCGTTGACGACCTGACTGTTGATGTTGGTGCGTTCCTCAAACGTCCGGTCGAGTTCGATTTTTCCGATCTCGCTGCGGAGCGCCGTCTGGGCAAGCTGAGTAATGGCAAAGCGGTAGTCGCTGATGCCGTACGAGGCGCGTTGCGGGTCGAGCACTTTCGAATAGAGAATGCCATCGACGCCGACTTGCACGTTGTCGCGGGTGATACAGATCTGTTCGGGAATATCGATGGCGGTTTCTTTCAGCGAGTGTTTGTATTGCACACTGTCGAGAAACGGCCACAGTATGTGAAATCCCGCACCGAGCGTGCGCGAATACCGGCCGAGCCGTTCAACCACGTAGGCACTCTGTTGCGGGACCACCCGCGCCGTTTTGGAAATCACCAGGAGCACGAGGCCCGCAAGGAATATGACGACCCAGAGTCCGCCTGGCATGCCGCTATCCTCCATAATAGGATGACCTCATTCGGGTTTGATCCACAGGGTGATGCCGTCGACGTGATGGACGAGGCTGCGCTGTCCTTTGGTGAGTGGCTTGTGGCCGAGGTTATGCGCATTCCATGTGCTGCCGCGGCATTCCGCTTTGCCTCGGCCGTCGGGAGGGATGTCTTCCAGGACGATGGCCGTTTCCCCGCCCATCGTATCGACCGGCGAGATCCCGCCTCGGTCGGTCGCCATGAGCCGGCGGAGTGGCGGGCGTAGTACCAGCAGGGAGCCGACTGAAAGACCGGAGAACAGAAGCCAGGACATCCATGCGCTTTGGATGACGTCCAAGCCGACCAGTGCGCCGACCAACAGCGCCCCGATGCCGAAGAACAACATATAAAACCCGCCGGGCGTGATCATTTCGCCAGCGAGCAGCAGTATCCCTAGAAAGGCCCAGAGCCACCAGCTCATCGCACCTCCTCAGTCTGCACTGCGCGGTATTACAGAGGATTTCACGCGGCAGTCTATGCGTCTTTCCCGGGACCGTCAAGGATTGCCGGGAAACCGGCGTTCATTGAAGCCGATGGACTGCAATGGTATAGTCCGCCGACTATGCCTGCCGATACTCCCGTGAAAGCGCTCATCCTGGCCTTCACCGATGCACCGCCGCTCGCAGCCTATGTGATCAACCGCCTGCAGCCGGAATTGCTCTGCTTCTTTGTGCCGGAGTCGGCGAAGACGCAGGTCGAAGAAGCCGTGCAGCCACTCGTACAGCAAATGCCCAAGCGCTGGGATTGGGTCGTGACGCCTGATGCGGCGGACATCATCGCCTGCCATCAGGCCTTGTCGCGCACGGTTCATGATCTCCTCCGCACATGGGCCGTGCAGGTGGGTGAAGTGGTGGTCGATTTGACGGGGGCCACTCCCGCCATGGCTGCGGCGTTGGCGACGGTGAGCCAACCCTGGACGTCCCGGATGATCAGCCTGGTGGATGCGGCAGGGTCCGAGGAGAGCGAGCAGATCACGGTTGATGGTCTCACCAAACGCTGGGTTCAGGGCAATCCCTGGGACGAATCGGCCGTCGTCGTTCGCCGTGAAGCGAGTGAGGCGTTTAACCAGGGTTCGTTCAGAGCGGCGGCCACGTTGTGTCATACGCTGGAAGCTCGAGTGAGCGGCGGACAGAAACCGTTGTATCGCGCCCTTGCTGAACTTGCACTGGGATATGGACTCTGGGAGCAGTTCCAGTATCGTCAGGCCTGGGAAAAGCTGAAGACGTCATTGAAAGCCCTCGATATGGCCTCGATCTGGGGTGGGCCGCCGGGCCTGAAAACATTGCTGCCGTTGATCAAGGCCAATAGCGGTTTTTTGGAAAAGATGGTGCTCGACCCCGCCGAGGTCAAAGAAGGTGTCGTGCTCGATCTGCTGGCGCACGCGCATCGTCGCGCGCATGGGGACCACGATCCGGAACGGGCCATGGTGGCACTCGTTCGTGCGTTGGAGGCCTGCGCGCAGCGGCAGTTGTTCAAACAGTACAAGATCAAAACGTGGGATGTGCAGCCTGATCAATTGCCTGAAGCCTTACGGG
>CAADGJ010000399.1 GCA_900696505.1 uncultured Nitrosospira sp. | reverse complement strand
TGGCGTCCGACGCGTTCTTCCCGTTCCGGGACGGCATCGATGCCGCGGCAGAAGCCGGTATCACCTGTGTGATTCAGCCCGGCGGGTCTATTCGTGACGCCGAGGTGACCAAGGCCGTAGATGAACATGGGATGGCGATGATACTCACGGGCATGCGCCACTTCCGCCACTAGATCGGATGCTGAAACAGGTTTCCAACTTCGTTCTCGACTCGAAAAAATCCTCAACGTAGCCCAGAGGCTACGCCTCCGGTTTTTTCTCGCCTGCGGCCTTGTTGGAAAACCTGTTTGAGCATCCTCGGCAGAGCGAGGATGGCTTTCCGCGGTTCTTGAAGTCTGCGGTCAATTCTGTGTGAGATCCGTCTATCGTCATTTCAACTAAAGGTTGAGCTGTGAAAATTCTGGTCGTCGGCAGTGGTGGTCGGGAACATGCCCTGGTCTGGAAAATTGCCCAGAGTCCTCGGAAGCCGCAGATTTTTTGCGCGCCGGGCAATGCCGGCATCGAAGGCCTGGCGACCTGTGTGCCGGTCAAAGCCGATGATATTGCCGGGCTGAAGGCCTTTGCTCTCAAGGAAGGCATTGATCTGACCGTCGTTGGTCCTGAAGCGCCGCTCGCGCTGGGCATTGCCGATGAGTTCAGGAAAGCGCGTTTGAAGATCTTCGGTCCCACCAAGGCTGCGGCACGGCTGGAATCCAGCAAGAGCTTCTCGAAGGACATCATGGCGGCCAGCCGGATTCCCACGGCGGTCTCGAAAAGCTTCGAGCAGATGGATCAGGCGTTGGCGTATGTGGATGCTCAACCCGTGCCGATTGTGGTCAAGGCCGACGGCCTGGCGCAGGGCAAGGGCGTAGTGGTAGCGATGACGCGCGAGGAAGCCAAACAGGCGGTGCGCGACGCCATGGAGAAATCCGTCTTCGGCCAGGCCGGCCAACGGGTGTTGATTGAAGAGTTTCTCGATGGCGAAGAGCTGACCATCATGGCATTTACGGATGGAAACACTGTCGTGCCGATGATCCCCGCGCAGGATCACAAACGGGTGGGCGACGGTGATGTCGGACCCAATACCGGTGGCATGGGCGCCTACGCTCCGGCTCCCATTGCGACTGCTGCGCTGCGCGACCAGGTGACGCGACAGGTGCTGCAACCGACCGTGGATGCGATGGCCCGTCTGGGCTGTCCTTTCCAAGGCGTGCTGTACGCGGGCCTCATGATCGTGAAGGGGATTCCCTACGTGCTGGAATTCAATGCACGTATGGGAGATCCGGAAACGGAAGTCGTGTTGCCCTTGCTGAAGACCGATCTGGTCGACGTGATGGAGGCGGTAGTTGAACATCGTCTCGACGAGCTGCAGGTTGAATGGCGGCAGGACACCGCCGTCTGTGTGGTGATGACCTCACCGGGATATCCCGGGTCCTATGAGACCGGGTTCCCTATTGAAGGTTTGCCGGCGCAGTCTGGGGCGTCGCCCATTGCGGTATTTCACGCCGGGACCAAACGGGAAGCAGGGCAGGTGGTAACGGCCGGGGGGCGCGTGTTGGCGGTCGCGGCCTGGGCTCCGTCTTTACTGCAAGCGCGGGCACAGGTCTATCAGGCTGTGCCGGGTATTAGCTTCCAGGGACGCCACTATCGCACAGACATCGCCCACCGCGCCCTTCCACGCCAGTCTTGAACCGCGCTCGACAGGCCTGACATGGCTCTGGTCCTTCCCTTCATCGACAAGACCTGCGACAGCATCCTCCCTGAGGTCAAACGTGTCCTGGCCGCGCAGGGGCTGATCGCACTGCCGACTGAAACCTATTATGGATTGGCGGTTCGCCCCAGCGACGAGGTGGCGGTGCGCCGCCTGATCGACGTCAAAGGCCGGCCGGCCGACAAGCCGATTCTCGTACTCATCGGTGGCCGCGATCAGCTACCGACGTTGGTGTCCTCAATTCCTCCGGCCGCCGCTGCGCTGATGGATCTGTTTTGGCCGGGTCCCTTGACGATCGTATTTCCTGCTGCGACCGGCTTGTCACCGTTGTTGACGGCGGGAACCGGCACGATCGGCGTTCGATGGTCACCGCTGGCGACGCTGCAGCGTCTGCTCAAGCGCACTGGTCCTCTGACAGGGACTAGCGCCAATCGGTCATCCGAACCGCCTCTCGATCAGGCCGCGTCTGTGCAGCACACTCTCGGGCCGGTTCTCGATCTGATTCTGGACGGCGGACGCACGCCGGGTGGATCAGCGTCCACCATCGTGGATGCCTGTGGCGAACCGCGCGTGCTGCGAGCGGGGGTGGTGTCGACGGAGCGGATCCGTGCGGCCCTCGCTCAACGGGGACACACACTTTCATCATGATTTGATGGTGCGTTGTGGGTATAATTCACCCACACGGGAGGACCACTTATGCTCATTCGTTCACGTCGCGCGGTGATAGGACTGTCGATGCTCGGGTTCAGCAGTATGCTGCTGCTGGCAGGATGTGACTTTTGGCCGCCGGCGCTCCAGGCCCAAATCGAACAATTACATTCGGAAGCGCAACAGGCTGCGGCGGATAAGGCACTCTTGCAGAATCAGCTTAACGCGGCGAATAAGGCCAAAGAAGAGCTGCAAATTCGAGTCGAAGATCTCACGCGGGTGAATAAAGAAAAGTCGGCGATGATTGCGAGTTTGGAGCACACGATTGCTGCAGCGAGGGAGCGGGCTGTGAAGGCCGCCAAGGCTCCTGCGGCCAAGCCTGCCGCAAAAACGACGGTAAAGAAGCCGGTCAAAGCGCCATCGAAAGCGACGTCAAAATCCTCTGCCAAATCCTCGACCGTCAAAAAACCGAAATCTGCCCAGCTTCGATAAGCCTGCTCGAGTCAGCGTACCAGGCCGGCCAGCAGGTTCCGTTGGTCCCACGTCAGAAAGATCGAGCAGATCGACCACTCTCTTCGCGTGAAGGCAAGAGCCTTCTCACGATTTACTGGTGGATGGGGCTGACGACTGAGACCCCGTTGCACTGGGGCTGGATGTGCTTGAGCTGCTGCTCGAAGCCGAAGTAGTGGATGTCGTCGCGGCCGGCGCAGGCGCTGCAGGCGCCGACGTGGAGGCGGGGCTGCTGCTTGTGCTATCCGACGAGGCCGTGGTTTTCGCCTTGTCTGTGCCGGTTGCTGCCGGCTTGTCGGAGGTATCGCTGCCCCCCGGTTTCATTTTGTCCGAGTAGTCGGTGATATACCAACCGCTGCCTTTAAACATAATGGCAGGGGGCGAAATCAGCTTCGTCACTTCTTTGCCGCAGCGTACGCATTCCTTGATGGGGTCATCCTTGATGCTCTGCTTCACCTCGAAGCGATGCGCACAGCTGGAACATTGATACTCATAGATTGGCACGGGTCTTCCTCCTCTGATCCTAGGGCGTCACTCGGTCTTGATTGGCTCGATCCGTCAGCTGCAAGACCTCTCCCCTGATAACATCGTGTCGAGAGCAGTCAAGGGGCCGAGGTGTCGAGATCCTGTTGATCACGACAGCCGGCGAATGGCGGCTTCGATGCGGGTCAACCCGCGTTCGATCGCTTCCATCGAGGTCGCATAGGAGAGCCGGATATGGACGTCGCTTCCAAACGGTTCACCAGGCACCAACGCCACCTGCGCTTCGTTGAGCAAAAAGGTCGCCAGGTTCGCGGCCGAGCCGATGGGTTGATTGTTCCATCGCTTGGTCAGCAGGCCGCTCACATTGGGGAACGCATAAAATGCTCCGGTCGGCATGCGACAGGTCATACCAGGCATTTTGTTCAGGCGCTCGACCATCAGGCGTCGCCGACGATCGAATTCCGCCACCATCACAGTGGTAAAGGGGTTTCCCAAACGGAGCGCCGCCACGGCGGCTTTTTGCGAAATGGAGCAGGGGTTCGAGGTGCTTTGACTTTGGATGTTCGCCATCGCTGTCAGCAACGGCTTCGGACCCGCGGCATAGCCGATGCGCCAACCGGTCATCGCATAGGCTTTCGAAACACCGTTGATGACCACTGTGCGTGCTGCGACTTCCGGGCTCAGGCTGGCGATGCTGACGTGCTGCACGCCGTCGTACAACACCTTCTCGTAAATCTCGTCTGAAATGATGACGAGGTCATGACGCAAAGCGACGGCGGCGATGCGTTCCAGAGTGTTCCGGTCGTACGTCGCGCCGGTAGGATTACACGGGCTGTTGACGATAATCGCTTTGGTGCGCGGGGTGATGACGGCTTCCAGGGCTTCTTGCGAAATCGTGTACCCATCCCGCTCCTGTGTCTGAAGCAGGACCGGGGTGGCATCGTTCAGCAGGGTTTGATCCTGGTAGGACACCCAGAAGGGGACCGGGATAATCAGTTCATCGCCCGCTTCCAACAAGGCTTCCGCCACGTTGTAGAGGGAATGTTTGGCGCCGCAGGACACCAGAATTTGAGACTTGTCATACTGAAGTCCCTGTTCGTCTTTTAACTTATCGACAATCGCGGCACGCAGTTCGTCGATCCCTGACGACGGCGTATATTTCGTAAAGCCTGCACGAATGGCGGCCTCGGCCGCGGCTTTCACCGGTTCCGGTGTATCAAAGTCCGGTTCGCCGGAGGCAAAATCGATGACGTCGATACCTTGAGCCGCCATGGCTTTTGCGGTGGCGGTAATGCTCAGGGTTGGAGAGGGCACAATTCGTCCGACACGGGCTGCCAGTTTCATCCTTTGAAACTCCGAATTCGTTCTTGGAGCCTCCGTGCCACTTCCGGGTGCACAAAGTCTTTCAGTGCCCCGCCGTGGCTGGCGACATCCTTGATGATGGTGGAAGAGAGATAGGAATATTCTTCACTGGGCATGAGGAAGACCGTCTCCACGGTTTCCGCAAGTTTTCGATTGACCAGTGCCATTTGAAACTCGTGCTCGAAATCAGAAATCGCGCGCAGTCCTCGCAGAATAGCATGGGCGCCGCTGGTGCGCACAAAATCCACCAACAGTCCCTCGAAGGTGGTGACCTCCAGGTTGGGAAGATCTTTGGTGACGAGGCGCACCATCTCCAATCGTTCCTTCGTGGTGAACAGCGGGTGCTTGCCCGGGTTCGGGGCGATGGCCACAATGACCCGCGAGAACATCCGGAATCCGCGCCGGATGATATCACTGTGCCCATGCGTGATCGGATCGAATGTGCCGGGATAGACGGCGGTCTTCATGCCGGGTGAACTTCTTTCGGCGTAAGGTGAAAGCGGGTTAGTGCAGTGTCGCCATAGTCGTAGCGCTTCACCTGCGAAAGTGGCCCCAGGACGGAGGGCACGTCCGCTTTTCGTCCATGTTCCAGGATGACGATGGCGTTCTCCGCCAGCCAACCGGCACGCCATTCTGCCGCCAGCGTAATCAATTCAGGTGTGAGTTGATAGGGTGGATCGCAGAAGATCACGTCATAAGGACCCGACCATTGCGTGCCGCGACGAAAAAACTGACTCACCTGACAGGCGCACACATTGGCGGATTGTTCCAGCCCGCATTGCCGCAGATTCGATTGGACCAGGCGTAGCGCCTCGCGATCAGCTTCCACAAAGGTCACATGCGCCGCCCCGCGGCTCAGAGCCTCAATGCCAATTGAGCCGGTCCCCGCATAGAGATCCAATACGCGCGCCCCCACGATACGTTCGCCAAGGATAGAAAAGAGGGCTTCTTTGACTCGGTCGGATGTCGGGCGGATGGCCTGTCCCCTGGGACCCAGCAACCGTCGGCCCCGATGCAGCCCAGCGATGACGCGCATGATCGTATTCAGGTGAGAGCCATTCGTCTCTGGCTAAGAAGTGAGAGAATGTAACACAGCGTTTTTGAAGGGGTCAAGGTGACTGGAGGCGGCGAGGAGCGGCCGTGAGCCGGAAAGGTCTTCTCCCCGCCGCGGGGCGGGGAGCGCTGTAGACGTCAAGGAGGAGTGTACGCGCTTTGACGCGCAAAAGGAGGCTCGCTATAATCGGGCGACACCAATACTCGGTTCACGCGGGCTGAGGAGGTGGCCAATCCTGGGCCGTCACACCACCCCATCACACAGAGCGAACAGAGCGAGGGCTCCGCGTTTAGCGGGTCGCCACCGGTTGAGCGTCGCGAGCGGCGAGGCTCTTTCTACGATTGGCCGAAATGGTTCGGTCGATGATGGCTCCGCAGTTGATGCATTTCCAGGCGTAGAAAATGAGGAAGAAGTCTGAGAACCGTTCCAACATCATCATACCTTTGCACTTCGGACATTCCATGGTTTCCTCCTGGGTGTTGACGTTTACAGCTGTGTCTGCTCTCAAGCAAGAGCTGCACCAAAATGTCAAGTCTTTTAATTTCAATATGTTACGCATCGAAAGTGCCATACATGACATGCGCCAGGCGTCAAGTCTCCGGCACAAAATCGTGCACGCTGACATTTTTTTGTCGTAGGAAGCCGCCATGACACCAAAAAAGACCGGCCGTGGAATCGGAGATTGGCCAAAAACTGAACGGCCGCGCGAACGATTGCTCAGTGAGGGGGCTGAAAGCCTGTCTGATGCGCAATTATTGGCGATTCTGCTGCGCGTGGGACGGCAGGACGCGTCGGCCGTCAACGTCGGCATGGAGGTGCTGGGGCGCGTCGGTGGCATTGTCGGGCTGCTGCACTGCAGCACCGAAGAACTCTGCGCGATTCCCGGGGGAGGGCCGGCCAAGGCCGCGCAATTGAAGGCAGCGGTGGAGGTAGGCAAACGAGCTGTTTCGGCGCCATTGACGACCGGCACGCGAATCAATTCCAGCGCGGATCTCTTTAAGCATTACCACGCACGCTTACGGGACCTGCGTCACGAGATTTTCGCTGTCGTATTGCTGGATGCGAAAAATCAGGTCATTCGCGACGTGACGATTTCAGAAGGCAGTCTCACGCTGAGCATCGTGCACCCGCGGGAAGTCTTCATCCCCGCCATGCGTGCGTCAGCCGCCGGAGTCATTTTTCTCCATAATCACCCCAGCGGAGACCCTACTCCAAGCCAGGAAGACCGTGTGCTGACGGCCAGGCTCGTTTCAGCGGGGGCGCTGCTGGGCATTCAGGTCCTGGATCACCTTATCGTGGGAGACGGCCGGTATGTCAGTTTCGCCGACCAGGGATGGCTTAGCGGAGAGGCCTCAAAAGCATGACGGACTGCCTGTCACCACGGGACGAATTCGTACGGATGAAGAAAGGATGGTGTCGCCCACAGGTCTCTCTCTAACCAGGCCCCAGCGGCCGCCCACTACCGGAGGAGGTCATGATGAATGTTCCCCTCACCGAATCCATCAGGAATGTGGCTGTGGTATCGAATGCGGGATCAGGCAAAACCTCATTAGTCGAAGCGCTCGCCTGTTGCGCAGGCAGCCTTTCCGCTCCCGGGTCTATTCAGGCCGGCACGACCGTCTCCGATTTTGAGCCGGAAGAAATCCATCACCGGACATCACTCCACACCAGCGTCATTCGTTGCCTCTACAACGACCACGTACTCAATCTTCTCGACACCCCGGGCTCCCCAAGTTGCATGGCGGAACTGCGAGCGGCATTGCGTGTTGCGGACGGCGTGGTGCTCGTTGTGAACGCGGCGACGGGAGTCCGCAGTGACCTGGAACGCCTCTGGTCGTTCATCCGTGAGGCCGGCCTTCCCTGCATGGTGTTCCTGAATGATTTGGATCGGGAAGGGACGACATTCGCCACGACGCTCGAAGAGGTGACGAAAGCGCTGGACATGCCTGCTGTCCCGTTGATCCTTGCGAATGGGGAGGGCGGGCAATTGGGGGGCATCGTGGATTTGTTGCAGAACTGTGTCGTGACGGGGCAGGCCGATCGATTTCAAGCGGGGCCCTCTCCGATTCCACCCGAATGGCGCGATCGGATTGACCAGGCCCGGCGCGGCTTAATCGAGATGGTCGCTGAAGGCGACGAGGCGTTGCTTGAACGGTACCTGAACGATGGGACATTGACGGACGCTGCCTTGTTGGAGGGATTGCGGGTCGGCGTCCAGCGCGGCGCGCTGGTCCCCGTGTTCGGGGGATCGGCGTTGCGCAACGTGGGGGTGCAGACGTTGTTACAGGGCCTGCTTCAACTCATGCCGTCTCCGGCTGCCCGAGCTCAGATTGCACCCGTGCAGGGAGTCGGACTCTCTGAGGGTGAGCCGCCCATGACGAGGGAGCCGGTCGCGACCGCCCCTCTCTCGGGACTCGTGTTCAAGACCATCATCGATCCGTTTGTCGGGCGCCTGTCGTACGTGCGGATCTATTCAGGCACGTTACAGGCGGATAGCAATGTGTACAACGCGACCAGACAGGTTCGGGAGCGTGGGGGGCATGTGTTTTCGATCTTCGGGAAAAAGTATACGGCTGTTTCACGGGCGGTGGCGGGCGATATTGTGGCCATCGGGAAGCTGAAAGATAGCTTAACGGGTGACACGCTGTGTGATGAGCACGCTCCGATCCGGCTGCCCGGGATTCCACTTGGTCGCCCGGTGATGTCGTTTGCCATCGAGCCCAAATCCAAAGCTGATATCGAAAAGGTGAGTGTCGGGTTGCACAAGTTGATCGAAGAAGACCCCAGCTTAGAGTTCGTCCGGCACATGGAAACGAAAGAAATGGTGCTGAGCGGAATGGGACAATTGCATATCGATGTCGCGCTGGAAAAACTCCATCGCAAGTATGGCGCCGACGTGACGCTCCATGCGCCGAAAATTCCCTATCGCGAAACGATTCGCAGCGTGGCGCAGGCACAGGGAAAATATAAGAAACAAACCGGCGGACATGGACAATACGGGGACTGTTGGGTGGAAGTCGGTCCGCTCCCGCGAGGCCAGGGATTTGAGTTTCAGAACAAAATTGTCGGCGGCGCCATTCCGCGTAATTTTGTGCCGGCCGTCGAGAAGGGGGTCGTGGAGGCACTGCACGAAGGCCCATTGGCGGGATATCCCGCTGTGGATGTGCGGGTGTCCGTCTACGACGGCTCATACCATGTGGTGGATTCCTCTGAAATGTCGTTCAAAATCGCCGGATCGATGGCGGTGAAAAAGGCCATGGAAGCGGCCCATCCGGTCCTGCTTGAACCGCTCATGACTGTTGAGGTCGACGTGCCGGCTGAGTGCGTCGGCGCGGTGCTGGGTGATCTCAACGGCCGGCGTGGACGGATTGTTTCGGTGGAAGCCAGTGGCCATATAGAAACGGTGAAGGCTCTCGTACCCCAGGCAGAAATGGTCAGCTATGCCGCCTCGTTGAATTCGCTGACCGGCGGGCAGGGCAGTTATGTGATGGAATTTGCAAGCTATGAAGAGGTGCCCCGGGAGCTGGCGTCCCGGATTGTTGACGAACACAAAGCGGAGCGCCATGGGGTTGCGGCCCATTGACGGGCCACGTCCCCACCTGACGCGATGCGGCCTTGTTGAAATCGGTTAGTGATCGGCTGGTTTCAGCACCACATAGAACGCACGTCCTTCCCGTAAGACGCGCAGAAGAATCGTGTCGCCGCGTTTGACCTTGGCAACCGCCACGGTAAATTCCCCGACCGTGCCGGTGTCCGCGCGGTTGACCTCCTTGATCAGGTCGCCTTCCCGCAATCCTTCTGCCTGGGCGAGGCTTCCTGCGTCCACCTTTGAAATCAGCACGCCGCGACTTTCATTCAATCGAAACTTTTCCGCCAGGCCGGCCGTCAAGTCCTGCACATCGATGCCCAATTTTAAATCGGTCCGGCTCTGCGGCAAGGAGGCGGTCACGACCGTATCCTTGCGTTCGCTCAGGGCGACCTGGAGATTGAGGCGTTTCCCGTCGCGTACGACTTCGACACGCGTCGTTGACCCGGGGTCCAATGCGGCAACGAGGCGAGACAGTTTGTTCGGCGTATCCACGAGCGCCCCATCGACCTTCGTGATGACGTCTCCAGGCTTGATGCCGGCTAACGCCGCCGGATCCCGCTCGAACACTTCATTGACCAGAACCCCTTCGTTCTCATCCACCCCGAACTTGCTGGCCAGTTCCGGCGTCAGCGGTTGTAACCCGACCCCCAACCAGGCTCGCACGACTTTGCCTTTCGCGATCAGCTGGTTCATGACCTGCTTGGCCATGTTGGACGGGATGGCGAAACCGATGCCCTGCGCAAAATTGATAATGGCGGTATTGATGCCGATGATATCCCCACGGAGATCAAACAGCGGGCCGCCGGAGTTGCCTGGATTGATCGACGCGTCAGTCTGAATGAAATTTTCGTAGCGGGAGAGATTGATGTTCTCACGTCCGATCCCGCTGACCACCCCCAGCGTTACGGTGCGATCCAGGCCGAACGGATTCCCGACCGCCAGCACCCACTGGCCAACCTTCACGCCGGACGAGTCACCGAAATGGGCCGCGGGCAGGGGATGGTCGGCGGTGACTTTGAGTACGGCCAGGTCGGTGTCCGGATCCTTACCGATCACCTGCGCAAACAACTTCGTTTTGTCTGAGAGGCGAACCTCGACTTCCGCCGCGTCGCCCACCACATGATTATTGGTAATGATGTGGCCGGCGGCATCAACGATGACGCCTGACCCCGATCCGGTCGAGCTGGGAACCCGCTCGCCTCCGTCTCGAGATCGGCCGGTGGCCTGGATCGGAAAGATGCTGACGACCGATGGCTTGGCCTGTTCGGCGAGGTCAGTGATGACGGTCTGCAGCTCTTCCAACAGGCGTAATCCTGGCGACACGGTGCGTGGCGTGGAGGCGACGTCGGCTGCAGCCACGGCGGACAAAGGACTTCCCAGGAACGATCCAGTCAGAATAAGTCCAAGACACAGCAGGGTAGAACATGACAGCGGTGTTTTCATGTTGAGGCAAGCTCCGAGGGCGATACCGAAGCACTCTGGCGACGCCTCAGAATACCAGATTTTCGCGTGACGGCGAAAGGAAGGACGGGTCAGGCTGATTTGGATGCGGCCGGATGCTGGAAGTGCGGGAGCCAGTGGGCCAGGTCGTGGCGAAGGCCGACAAGGATGACGATGTCATCGGGACGAAGCGTCATGGTGTGGGAGAGAGGCAGAAGAAACGGCCCGCGAAAGACGGCGGCGATGCGGGTCGTGGGAGGGAGGTCGAATTCGCCGATCGGATGGCCGATGACCGGCGCGCCTCGGGCGACCACCACGCGTTCAATGGCGGCGTCGCGGAGACCCAATTCGCGTTGCATCGTCAACAGGTCTTCGTGAGCCAGCTCGACCTTGAGCTCACGGATCTGGCGTTCCACAAGTTGCAACGCGGCTTGTTGGCCCTTGATGCGGTCGGAGGCGGTCCGGATTGCGTCCTGCAGCGAGGCCAATTCGGAAGGCGCTACCGGATGGATTCCCGCAGCCGGTTTGGCTGCGAGAGCGGCAACGCGTTGTCCGATCTGGCGATGAATGGCGTGCGTCTGGTTCAGGATCGTCGTGGCCTGGCCATGGAGGCGCAAGACATGGACTTTGCGGTTGACGCGTTCCGCGATGGCGACAATCGTCTCGTAGAGGGCGCTGACGGTGAGGAACAGCTCTTTGCGGATGCGAGCCAATAGCTCAAAAGACAGCATAACGGTAATGTCTGATAATATATATTATGTCAACTCGATTGTCCGATTCGAGATTCCGTCCCGCTCCACAATCGGATCAAATTGTCCTTGTGCCTCATCCAGATCAGCACACTGACGACACAGGCAAATCCGATAAACGTCCAGGAGCGATGGAAGATCAGCGCCACAATCGGGAACATGCCAAAGGCAAACAGCGCGCCTCCGGAAGAATACTTCCACAAGAACACGGCGCCGATCCAGAGCG
>CAADGJ010000398.1 GCA_900696505.1 uncultured Nitrosospira sp. | reverse complement strand
GGTTCCTTCAAGCCTCATTATCTTGCGCTGCCGAAAGAAATTCTGATGACCTCCATGAAGGAACATCAGGGATATTTCTCCCTCGTGGACGCCAAGGGCGCGCTGTTGCCCAATTTCCTCGCGGTCACAAATATGAAGTTGGCGAACATGCAGTTGATCCGTGAGGGGAACGAACGGGTTCTGGCTGCGCGCTTGGCCGACGCGAAATTTTTCTTCGACGAGGATCGCAAAACGTCGCTGGCGGATCGTGTGGCAAAGCAGCTCGCGGTCACCTTCCACCAGAAACTTGGCAGCCTCCATCAGAAAACGCAGCGCGTAGTGGCGATGGCGGCGCATCTCGCCGGGCAGCTTGGTGACGACCAATTGGTTCACGACTGCCGGCGCGCGGCGGAACTCAGCAAAGCTGATTTGTTGACGGGTATCGTCGGCGAGTTCCCGACCCTTCAAGGCATGATGGGCGGGGAGTACGCGAAACACGACGGGGAATCGGCGACGGTCAGCGCCGCGATTCGAGAACAGTATCTGCCACGGGCGATGGAAGGAGAGTTGCCGGAATCGCTGGCAGGGAAAGTGCTCTCTCTGGCCGACCGGTTAGACAGCATTGCCGGATTTTTCCTGGTCGGGCTGGTTCCGAGCGGCTCCGAAGATCCCTTCGCCCTCAGACGCCATGCCACGGCGATTGTGCGTATTCTCATCGAGAGCCGATTGCAGATCAATCTCGCGCAAGCTGTGCGGGCGGCCCAGGAAGGGTTGGCCGGTCAGCATGTGGCGGCTGCGCCTCAGCCGGCCAAAGGCGGCGCGCCGGACGTGATCGGATTTCTTTTTGAGCGGGTCCGTTTTTACGGAAAAAGCGCGCACCAATTGCGGGACGATGTGATGGAGGCTGTTCTGAAATCGGCCGACCGCCAGTCCATCGATCTCACCGACCTCTTCGACAAGATGCAGTCGCTGCAGCAGATTACGTCGAGGGCGGAGTTCGATCCGCTGATCGTTGGATTCAAACGCGCGCATCGGCTGACCGAAAAGGAACAGTGGGATCGTAAGCCGGTGGAGTCCGGTTTATTTCGGGAGCCTGCCGAGTCCGCCTTATATGAAACTGTGCAAACGAGTCAGGCGGCCTATGCGGCGGCTATGCGCAGTGGAGAATACGGGCAGGCCCTCGACGTGCTGGTTCGGATGAAGGGTCCGATCGACGACTTTTTCAATGCGGTGATGGTCAATGCCGACGATCCGGCCGTGCGTGGAAACCGGCTGTCACTCTTGAAAGAGGTCGATGATTTGTTCATGTCATTCGCTGATTTCTCCCAGATTATGGTACAAGGGACGTAGCGGATGGTGAGCATTTGGACTCAACTTCAGAGAGCCACCCTGAGTCACCCGAGGCCAGTGCCTCGGCTCAAGTAAGAGCGACCAAAGTCCGGCGATTTGCGTCCGGCATCAGCGTCGTGATGATGGTGGTGTGCAATGCGGTCTTCCTGTTCGGCATCTGGGTGACCGGCCTGAATTTTGAACGGCTGGTGCGGACACCGGATATCTATGATTCCAGACAAGACATTTGCTTGCGACTGGCCTACCAACATGTTCCGGGCTCGGAAAATCCCGTGCAGTTCTGTTCGGAGTGGCTCAACCTCGCCGATCCAACCGGAAAAACCCATACGTTTCAGAAAGACGCACAACTCAAGCAGGGTGCAGACGGATCATTCTATTTCGACTACGGACCGTTTGTGGACTATCGTCTGTTTGCGGTCGGCGCGTTCGTCGTGGGGATCATCGTGTGTGGCATTCGCGTGACCAGGCACGTCGTCAACCGCTATCGTATGCGACTGGAAGCCGCCGCCCGCCATTCGGTTCCGACTCATTGACCTCATAGCAGAAGGAGAGCGTCGCGTGGCCAAGAAATACGTCTATTACTTTGGAGATGGAAAAGCCGAAGGCACCGGCAACATGAAGGAACTGCTCGGCGGCAAAGGCGCAGGTCTGGCCGAGATGACCAATCTCAAAGTGTCCGTGCCCCCCGGGTTTACGATCTCCACCGAGGCCTGCGTCGAATATTACAAGCGGGGCAAAGCCTACCCTCCCGGCATGATGGAGGAAGCCCTGGTGGCGCTCAAGAAGATCGAGCGGTCGATGAAGGCGGGCTTTGGCGATCCCGACAGCCCGTTATTGGTCTCCGTTCGCTCCGGTGCGCGTGCTTCCATGCCCGGCATGATGGATACCGTGCTGAACGTGGGATTGACCACCAAGACCGTGCACGGTTTGGCGCTCAAGACCAAGAACGAACGGTTTGCGCAGGACAGTTATCGGCGCTTCATCGGCATGTTCGGCAGCATCGTCATGGGCATCAATCGCGAGCATTTCGAGGACATCCTCAAACATAAAAAGCGCGATCTCGGGGTCACGCAGGATACGCATCTCGATGCGAAGGCGCTCAAGGAACTCGTCGTCAGTTTCAAGGAACTCGTCAAAGAGGAAACCAAGCGCGACTTTCCGGATGATCCGCTCGAACAACTACGCATGGCCATCAACGCGGTGTTCTCCTCCTGGTACGGCGCAAGGGCCGTGACCTACCGACGCCTCTACAATATTCCTGAAACCTGGGGCACGGCGGTGAACGTGGTGGCCATGGTGTTCGGCAACATGGGTGAGACCAGCGGCACCGGTGTGGCCTTCACGCGCGATCC
>CAADGJ010000397.1 GCA_900696505.1 uncultured Nitrosospira sp. | reverse complement strand
TGTCCTCTCTCCGGTGACGTCACTCCCATGTGCGCTGGCATGGGCGAATGAGTCCCCTCTCATGTGGTGGTCCCGCGCTGCGGAGACAATGGTCGAAGCGCCGGACGACGGGAGGCTGCCCGTAAGAATGCCTCAAAGAGCTGCCGATGCAGCCGGTGGCGCTCAAACAGAAATTCTGGATGCCATTGCAGGCCTAGAAAAAATGGGTGGCCGGGATGTTCAATCGCTTCGACGATGCCGTCGGGAGCCGTCGCGCTGGCGATCAATGCGCGCCCCACGACTTTCACTGATTGGTGATGGGAGCTGTTCACCTTCATGCGCGGGCGTTTCATGATGCGCTCGAGGAGCGTGCCGGGTGTGATAGAGACACTGTGAGCGAGCTGAATAGCCGGTGTTGTTTGCCGGTGTTGCAGTACATCGGGAACCTGGGCTGGAAGGTCCTGATAGAGCGTCCCCCCGAACGCGACATTCATGGTCTGCATCCCGCCGCAGATGGCCAGGGTCGGCAGATGATTGCGGGTTGCGAGATGAACGAGATCCAATTCGAAGCTCGAGCGTCTCTGGGCGACGATCGGAAACGAATATTGCTTCCGTTCTCCGTAGAGGGCGGGGTCTAAGTCTGGACCGCTGCCGGTGAGCAGCAGCCCGTCGATAGTGCGGAGGAGGCGGCGACGCGCCGCACGATCAGCCACAAGGGGAAGGATGAGCGGCACCCCGCCGAGTTCTTCAATTGCGCGGACGTACCGCGCCCGGAGAAAATAGGTGGGCTCTTTGCCGCCCCATTCCTGACGATCACCGGCATTGAAGTCGGGCGTGACTCCGATGACGGGTTTCATACTATCGGATCGGTTCCAAAGGGAGCGGCAGGGGCTCTTGAGGGGTATAGTCCCCGGCTTCCCGCGTGGGTTCGCTCGAGGAAACACCGAGGAAGCGAATCGGCTTATCCCCCTTCAGATGGTCCGGCGTGATGATGTAGGTGCCGTACATGCTGGGGATCCAAATATTCTTTGCGGTTTGTTCGCTCCCGCCTGAGAAGCCGTACGCCAGTCCGCCAACCACTCCGCCACCGATAGCAAACGCGAGTTTGAGCGGGAAGTAGATGATGGTTGCCAGCGCGGATCCTGCTTGAATGCCGACCCCTGAAGGGCTGGCATCGTTCGAGGAGACGGGAACGTTGGATGCGCTGCCCGATTCTTGTGCTGCCACCGGCACAATGAGGATGGCCAGTGAGCAAATCGCCACCAGACCGAGAACCAACGCGTTTGACCAGAGGCTGCGGCGTCTTTTCGAGGACAGATTGACAGAGACGTTCACGTTAAGTGCCTCCTTCGTGCTGAAATGCTGACGGTGTGAAATTAGAAGATGAGTGCCGATGAACTTCTACAATAGCGAGTACTCCGTTGTCGTTATAACAAATTCATCCCCATTTTCAAACCCCTTCCGCGTTTGTCGCAGGTGGTCCTCCGCTCTTCAACGATCAGGCGACTCTTCCAGGTCTAATTCCAGGCGAATGCGCTCCATCACCTGTTCGGGCTGCTCGGTCATGATTTGCCGGAGTTCATCGGTAAAGCGTGCCGCGTCGATCACCTGGTTATGTTGCTCAATGCCTCCGTGGAGAGCGAGATTGAGTGCGCAGGTGCATACGGATTGGATAAAGAGTTCATCCGCCCGACGCGTCAGCTCAGCCCGTTCCTCTTGGCAGATCTTGTGTAATTGATGTTCAACCCAGGTTGAAAAGCCGATCGCCCGGCGCGCCTCCTCGACGTGCTTCATAGCGATGTCGAGGCTGACCTGTATGCCGCCTTTCCAACTGCGTTTTTTCACATTAAACACGCAGCGGAGGAGATCGGGCCGATGCTCCACCGGTTCGGGGCCGAAAAAAAATGTGACGCGGTACTGGCTTGGTTCTGTCGCAGCGGGGGGGGTACTCATAGCTGGTGGAAGGCATTCTATCATTCCGGAGCGCAGAGAGCATGTCTGATTGTCGAGTGGTTTCAGTTTCGAAATGACGTTATGATGCGATCATGAAAACGTCTGCTGATTTCGTGGCCCAGGTCGATCGTATTCAAGAAGCCATTCGGGCACATCCCGGGATTGACGGGTGGCTTTTTTATGACTTCCGCCATCTCGATCCCATCGCCTATCGCGTGTTGTTGTTAGACCCGTCGTTGCATGTCACGCGCCGTTGGTACTACTGGGTGCCGACGGTTGGGATGCCGGTGAAATTACAGCACCGCATTGAGCCACATGTGTTAGAGGCGTTGCCTGGTGAGGTGCGGTTCTATGTCTCCTGGCGAGAACAGCAGACGGCGCTGAGGGCGCTTCTTCAATCGGCGAAACGCATTGCCATGCAATACTCGCCGATGAATGCGATTCCGTATCTTTCGCGAGTGGACGCTGGAACGTTGGATCTCCTACGCAGCTGGGGTCTGGAGATTGTCACCTCAGCTGATTTGGTCCAGCAATTTGAAGCCGTGTGGGATGAGGCGCAGTTGGCGTCGCACCAGGCGGCTGCCACGGGGCTGCGAGCGATTGTGGATGAGGCGTTCGGGTTTATCGGGACATCTCTCGCGGCAGACTCCTCGCTCAATGAATACGGGTTGCAGCAATATATCCTGTCTCGGATGCATGCTCGCGGCCTCGTCACCTCGAGTCCTCCCATCGCTGCGGTCAACGCCCATAGTGCCGATCCTCATTATGGGCCATCTGCCGAGGGCTCTGCTC
Source organism: uncultured Nitrosospira sp. (assembly GCA_900696505.1). Classification (GTDB taxonomy): domain Bacteria; phylum Nitrospirota; class Nitrospiria; order Nitrospirales; family Nitrospiraceae; genus Nitrospira_A. The sequence goes on along the minus strand of CAADGJ010000397.1, from coordinate 21,735 downwards.
CCGTCCGCCAGGGGGACCTCGTGTTGATCGATTTATGGGCCAAACAGCCGGAGGCCAGGGCCGTGTATGCCGATATCACCTGGACAGGTTTCGTGGGCAAGGTCGTGCCTGCCAGGCAGCAAGATGTCTTTCAGATCGTTCGCCAAGCGCGAGATGCAGCGGTGACATTCGTGCAAGCGCGCGTTCGAGAGGGCACATTTCCCTACGGCTGGGAGGTCGACGATGTGTGTCGACAGGTCATTCAACAGGCTGGATACGGAGAGCATTTTGTTCACCGGACTGGGCATTCCATAGGTGAAGAAGTCCATGGCAATGGCGCAAACATCGACAATCTGGAAACGCAGGATGCTCGCCGGTTGCTGCCCGGTACCTGTTTCTCGATCGAACCGGGAATCTATCTTCCGGGAGACTTCGGTATTCGGAGTGAATTGGACGTGTACCTTTCGACCAATGATGCGGTGGTATTCGGTCAACCAGTACAGACCGAACTTGTCGCAATCACCCTTCCCACCACGTGAGTCTGGTCTCTCCCTGAGGGATGGCCTCCGCCTTTCTTGACACCCTTTGCATCGGGCAGCTATCGTGAGAGATCGACTGGCCGCAGAGGTCTCGTGCCTGGTTGGCCCCTATTTGCCGAGGAAGGATACCGAACATGTTTGGCACGATGGGATTCTCCGAACTGATTATCATCCTGGTTATCGTCTTGATTATTTTTGGTGCCGGCAAACTTCCGCAAATCGGGGAGGGCGTGGGCAAGGCCCTGCGAGGGTTTAAGAAGGAAGTGAATGATATTCCCGCTGCCGATGCCACTCCTGAACAGGGTGAAGCTGCAACTCCTGCGTCTCAGGCACAGATACCGCCTGTTGCAGAAGTTGCCCAGCCCGCTCAGCCCGCGCCGGTGGCTCAGGCCGCTACCAGTCTCAAACCCACCGCGCCCTACACGCCTGGCCCGGAGTTAACACCTGGGACGACAGCAGCCTTAATGGCAGCCGCCGCGCCTCAGGGGCCTCAAACGGCCCAAGCGTCTAAGCCCCGGGTCGCCACGGTCACGCCAACACAGGCTGCTCCCGGGTCGGCGGTGGCACAGGGGCATCAACCTCCGACGATGGAAGATCGTATGGCGGCTCCGGCACCGGTGATGCGGGGACAGTATCCCCCTCTTCCTGCCTCGGCTCAGAGTAAGCCGGTGGCCAAGCGTCCTTCTGCTATTGTGAATAAAGACGCAGTGGCTCGGGTACAGGCTGCGCAGGCTGCTATCCGGGCAAAGGCAGCGCAGCCTCAGCCGGCCGCCTTTTCTCCGCAAGACATGCAGGGGCTTGGCGAGGGACTGGGTGACGCCGTGCGGACTTTTCGGCAGGCGGTCGCGGATGTGCGGAGTTCGGTTGATCCTCAGATGCGGACCATTCGAGCAGAAATGGATTCCGCTCAAAAGGAACTGGAACAGTCGATCGAGGCAGCGAAGCAAGCGCCCGTGCTCGACGAGGACACTCCTGCCAAGCCGCTCTAACCGCGTGGAGTTTGGATAGCTTTCGTTTGGATCGGTAATGGGATGTGTTGCGCCAGGGGACTTACAGCTTGATGCGTGCAGGGTCTATATCGTCGTGCTGGGCCGATCGACATACCACGGTGAAGGAAATTGTCGCCTGATTTTTGGTCTATTCCTCTCGTGCAGCATGCCCCGACCATTTTAACGCTCACATGAGTTCCGAATCATTCCTCCGTAACCCGTCCTACCTCGCATTGTTATTGTTTTTGGTAGTTTCCTTGACCATATCCGGTTGCTATGTGGAAGTCCCGCCAGCGACTCCCGCGGTGGTTTCCGTGAGGCTGAACGAATTACTCGCTGATCCCGATCCGGATGTGCGTCGCACGGCGGCAGAAGGATTGGGAAAGATCGGCCACCCATCGGCAAGCTCAGGGCTTATTGCTGCGTTGGCAGATCGAGATCCCCACGTTCGCGCAGCTGCAGCACTCGCCTTGGGTCGAGTAGGTGATGCAAAGAGTGGTGCGGCGCTTGTGGAGCATTTGTCGGATTCGTCTGAGTCTGTTCGGACTGCCTCCGCCTTGGCGCTTGGCGAAATTGGCCCATCGGTCAGTCATGAGAAGCAGATGCTTCACACACTCCGCCAGCCGGAGGTTTCTAGCCGGCTGGCTGCCAGTCGAGCCCTCCTCAGTTTGGAGACGGTTTCATTTTCAAAGGATCTCCTGTCGGCCCTGGACGATCCCAATGCGCAGGTGCGGCAAGGGGTTGTAGCGGCTCTCAGTGAGACAGGGGACGTGAGATCTCTACCAAGTCTGGTGAGGATTTTGCAAAACGATGCGGATGCGGGAGTGCGTGCTGAAGCTGCGTTTCGACTGGGAAAAGTGGGAGATGCCGGTGTGGTGCCTGCGTTGTCCGTGGTAGCCGAGAAGGATTCAAATCCGACGGTTCGACAATGGGCGCATTGGGCTGTTCGGCAGATTACGACATCGCCCGGCTTCGGTTCAGGGAATCGACAAGATCAATGAGGCGAGTCTGAGCCACCGGATCAATGTCGGTAAACTGGATGCCCATACCTGGAAAGAGCAGATACCGCTCTGGCTTCGACCGTGTCCATGCTACTTTTGCACGCGTGGCAAATTTCTGGTTCGGTCGGTCAGGTAAGGCAAATTCCACAGTCAGTTCTGTGCCCGGTGCCAAGGGCGTGCTGCTTTCGATGAACAATCCCCCTCCGCCAATCCCGCCAGTCAAGCTATCAAAGTGCTTCCCGTCCTCCGTGGTGCAATGGACTTTGATGGCAAGGGGAGCGCGTGGATGCGATCGGCTATGGGCAAAGCGGGCATCTTCATCAACGGAGAGCATGTGCTCGATGAGGGTTCCCCAGCTTAGGATGCTGAGCTGTTGTCCCTTGTGATCGAACAACGATACGGTTTCCTGTTCGCAATCAATACCGAGCGTTTTACCGTGGTGCTCTCGAGTGGCAGTGACGGGAAATTTCATCGGTGAGGTCTCGGAGGGTCCGCAGTGAATCGATCTGTCACGAATAGGAATCGTGTGTCGAGAGTGTTTAGCAGGACTACTCGCTCTGCGGAATGCCTTTTACAGAATGAATCAGATTCAGCACGCGACTTCGGGTCTCTGATGCGATATCTGTGAAACGTACACCCATACCAGGGCTAAAGGTATACTGGTCGGCCTTGGGGCAAACCCAGGCGATCACTCCCTTGGCGGACATCCACTCGCTGGGGTCTTCCGGTAGCGTGAATTCCATGGCAAGTTTGGTTCCGACTGCCAAGGGGGCAAGGCTCTCGATAAAGAGTCCGCCACCGCCGATGCCTCCGGCTCGACTCTCGAACTGCATGCCATCGGGGGTGTGGTATTTGACGCGGATAGAAAGGGAGATCCGCGGTTCAGAACGGGCTTCACGGGATTGCTGGGGCTTTCGACAGGTCAGGATCTGATCGACGATAAAATCCCACGCGAGGCTTCCCATTGGCTCGCCGTTGATGCCAAGCAACGTGATCGATTCCTTTGAGGAATCAATTTCAATCGTCTTGCCCTTGTGTCTTGTGCTGGATACGACGGGGAATTTCACAAGCCGCCCTTTAGAAATCTACATGTCGCAACAAGGCATCTGGTGCAAGTATAGCCTATGGATCGAACTTGTCGATAAAAACCTGCGATTGGAGAAGTTTGGCGAAGGAGAGGTCGGTAATCTACTGCGAAGGGGAATAAAAAAAAGAGGGGGCGGACGCCCCCTCCCGATCGCTGAAATGCGCTTAATGGACGAGTAATTTTGAGGGGTTAGGCGCTCTTGACGTCTTTGTCCTGTTCGAAAATCCGAATAGGCGCGTGTTTTCCGCTGATGGCATCTTCAGTGATCACGACTTCCTTGATCTGTTTCTGCGACGGGGCGTCGTACATCACATCCAGCATGGCCTCCTCGAGAATCGCACGTAACCCACGGGCACCGGTCTTTTGAGTAAAGGCTTTCCGGGCTACAGCACTTAACGCACCTTCAGTGAATCGGAGCTTCACTTTTTCGAAGGACAGCAGCTTCTCATATTGCTTGGTCAGCGCATTTCTGGGCTCGGTGAGAATCCGAATGAGCGCTTGTTCGTCGAGTTCATCGAGCGTAGCAACGACCGGCAACCGACCAATAAATTCGGGGATCAATCCGTACTTCAACAGATCTTCCGGCTGGACATGCGGGAGCAGTTCGCCCAATCGAATATCATTGCGGCCCCGGACCTCGGCTCCGAACCCCATCGATTTCCGGTTCAGACGCTGCTCAATAATGTGTTCAAGCCCGACAAATGCACCGCCGCAGATGAACAAAATATTGGAAGTATTGACCTGAATGAATTCTTGATGCGGATGTTTCCGCCCGCCTTGAGGGGGGACGTTCGCGACCGTTCCTTCGATGAGCTTCAGCAAGGCCTGTTGTACACCCTCGCCCGAAACGTCTCGCGTAATCGACGGACTGTCACTTTTTCTGCTGATCTTGTCGATTTCGTCGATATACACGATTCCGCGCTCTGCCCGTTCGACATCGTAATCGGCAGCCTGGAGTAATTTGAGAATGATGTTTTCTACATCTTCTCCGACATAGCCGGCTTCCGTAAGTGTCGTTGCGTCGGCCAGTGTGAAGGGAACATCAAGAAATTTGGCCAGCGTCTGAGCCAGAAGGGTTTTTCCCGTGCCGGTCGGTCCGACGACCAGAATGTTGCCCTTTTGCAGTTCAACGTCGTCGACGTCTTTGTCCTTTGCGGAGATGCGCTTGTAGTGATTGTGCACGGCGACTGAGAGGATACGTTTCGCACGATCCTGGCCGACGACATACTGATCGAGATGATGTTTGATCTCGGCCGGCTTCTTCAGCTTGGAGGAGATTTCCTCCTTCGCTTCTTCCCAGTCCTCCGCAATGATGTCATTACAGAGGTTTACGCATTCGTCGCAGATGTAGACGGTAGGACCGGCGATGAGTTTGCGCACTTCGTCCCGGCTTTTACCGCAGAACGAGCAACGCAGGTGCCGATCAATCTTTTCCTGTTTAGCCATGCTGCCTCCTGTACACCAAAGGTCAACTAGCTCTTGCCGCCATCCTTCCCTGAGTCCGTTGAGCCCACGGGTTTAAGGCTCTTCAGGGGGCGTGTAATCACTTCGTCAATCAGGCCGTAGCGTTTGGCTTCCTCACTGGACATAAAGTAGTCTCGCTCGGTGTCCTGGGAAATCTTATCCAGCGGTTGTCCGGTATGTTTCGCCATGATTTCATTCAGGCGTTCACGAATCTTGAGGATCTCCCGGGCATGGATGTCGATCTCCGTTGCCTGTCCCTGAAATCCGCCCATGGGTTGATGGATCATGACGCGGGCGTTGGGAAGTGCATAGCGCTTGCCTTTAGTCCCGGCTGTTAAAAGAAACGCCCCCATGCTGGCAGCCTGCCCCAAGCAGATCGTGTTGATGGATGGTTTGACGTATTGCATAGTGTCGTAAATGCCAAGTCCTGCCGTTACGCTTCCGCCTGGCGAATTGATGTACAGATTAATATCCTTCTCCGGGTCCTCTGCCTCCAGGAACAGGAGCTGGGCAATAATCAGGTTGGCGAACACGTCATCGATAGGAGCCCCGAGGAAGATGATACGGTCCTTGAGAAGGCGTGAATAAATGTCGTAGGCACGCTCGCCGCGGTTTGTTTGCTCAACAACAATCGGAACTAACATTCGGCCGAATCCTTTCCGCTAGAGGACTAACAGGTGGAAACTCCTCAGTTTACCATACTCATCCTGCCGGGAATTGGTGATGACCGCCCGACCTCAGTACCCGCGACTCCTGATTTAAGAGCGTTTAGCCCTGAATCATCGCGTGCTTGTATACAAAATCCAATGCTTTGTCAGCCAAGATTCTTGACCGAAGGTCATTCAGGGTGTCTTGACCGCCGGCTTGAATCATGCGGGTGACTTCCTCGACGGAGAGTTTCACTTCAGCAGCGAGCCGCGCGATTTCGTTGCTGAGATCTTCATTGGTCACCGTGATGTTTTCTTTCGTTGCCAGCGCTTCCAGAATGAGCCCGACCTTCACGCGACGCTCCGCTTCCGGACGATATTCTTCCTGCAGCTGTTTGGCTTCGTCGGCTTGAGAGGCACCGGGCGATCCGTCTGCCGCGTCACCGGTCTTCCGTTGACGAGACTGCAATTGTTGACGAACCATCGCAGAGAGTTCTCGTTCTACTAGCGTTCCGGGAAGATCAAAATGGTGGGTTTCGGCCAATCGCTTCAAAATCGTATCTTTGTAGGAGTCCTCAATGTCCTTTTTCAAGGCACGGTCCATTTCGGCGTGGAGCTTCTCTCGGATTTCCTGCAGAGATTGATACGGGCCGCAATCTTTCGCGAATTCGTCGTCCAGGGCCGGAAGTTGTTTGCGTTTTATGGACTTGACGGTGCAGCGGAAGTTGACGGTCTTTCCCGCCACTCGCGCATCGGGATGTGTCGCCGGGTAAGCCTGGGGAATGGTGATGACGTCACCCTCCTTTTTCCCTAGGAGGTGCGGTTCAATTTCGATTCCGAGGACGGAAGACTGAGAACCCATTTTATGGAGATGTCCCGTCTTGGTTGTTCCATCGAGCGCAGCACCGTCCACTGTGCCGTCAATGTCGACAACCGCATAGTCTCCATCGGCCAGAGTCGTTCCGGCTGGCGCGGGATGCAACTGAGCCATCTGCTCACGAAGAACCTCAAGTGCCTTTTGCACCTGTTCATCGGTGACTGTTCTCTGATCCTGTTTTAGAGAGATTGGATTCGGAGCTTTGTAATCCCGAAGCTCAATCGTTGGCTTAATCTCAACGGTAGCCGTAAAGCTAAAGGGGGAGTCTTTCTTCACTTTGACCCGTTCCAACGGCGGTATTTCTACAAGAACCGGAACGATGCCCGCCTGCCGGATAGCTCGATCATAATAATCCGGCACCAGGCTACGAATGACATCTTCTTCAATCGTTTTGGCGTAGCGCTTCTCAAGCAATTGGAGGGGGGCTTTTCCCGGACGGAAGCCGGGAATGCGAACTTGCCGATTCAATTCAGAGTACGCCTGGACAAACCGCAGGTTCACTTCGTCTGCAGGAACTTCGATTTTGAGCGCTCGCTTCATGGGGCCGAGTTCGGTCATTTCCATCTTCATAAGGCTATTCACTTTCTCCGAGTCCGATAGTGGTTGGTGCGTCATGCCAGGTCATAGAGGTGGTGCGAGAGGGGGGACTTGAACCCCCACGGTTACCCACGAGATCCTAAGTCTCGCGCGTCTGCCAGTTCCGCCACTCTCGCGCGACGCTGAGTACTAGGCTGCTCACTGATGGTGCGTAAGAAATGGATATACATGTGTAAAGGCACGATGAATAATGACATTTTGTACCGTCGATCGTGTCTGCCTGTCAACCCATACGCAGGTGGGGCCCGTGTGCTGATTTGTGATTCTGAGGGGAACTCGGCCGTAGAGAAAATTGTATGGAGTGAAGGCCTCCATCAGGCGGTTGTCTCTCTCGTGCTGCGAGGCTCCTTCTCCTGGTATTGCCCTACATGAGGAACGGTATAATGGACACACAGGTCTGATTCACTATCGCCATCCGAACGTTCTTCGAAATAAAGGGGGACACCGTATGAAACGCCAGTCTGTGACAGCTGCACTTGGGTGTCTCATTCTGCTGTGCGGCTTCCCGCTTTCGAGCGAGGCCTATCGAGACTATTTTACTGACGCACAAAAGCAAGAATTAGTAAAGATTCAAACCGTCTTGATTGAGGCATTGGCCCTAACAGACAAAGGCGCTGGCAATGCCGACGGAATCTTGGACGTGGCCATGAAGCGCATGGGCGAGCTCGGTTATACAACAGTCTCGGATCCACACGTGTCCCACGATGTCGTCGTGCGGGTCAAATGCGAGCAAAAGAAGACCTGGGAGGGCACGGCATCCGCGGGGGGAGACAATGATTTGCCTGATGCGCCGTCCCGCTTGTGGAAAGGTCCGGCATGTCAGATTACGTACGCGTTGGGTGGTATGAAGGTCAAATGGCAGAAGGAGGTTCGGGCAGAATTTGAAGATGCGGTCGGAGCTGCCCAATCGGCTCAGGCACCAGACCCGGGGCTGTATGCCATGAATGCGCTTCATGACGCGCTGGAGACATATGAGTTCCCCCTTCTCCTGACCGCAGAGTGGGGCCAGCCTGATCGGCTGCTTAAATTACTCGATGGTCCGCAAACCAGCCAAATTCGGAAGCTCAAGATTATTTCCTTGTTGGGAGAGATGGTTGCTGATGAGGCGTTACCCCACCTCACCGAGGCTTTAAAAGACAAAGATCTCGCCAAGCAAGCCGCGGTCGCATTGGGGAACATGGGGAAGGAAGGGATTCCTGTGCTGATCGACATTTTGAAGCATTCCAAGCAACCTGAGTTGCAAGCCGCTGCGGCTAAAGGTCTTGGTGATCTAGGCAACATTCATAGTGACTCGAGAGTGGTGCCGCCTTTACTGGAGATGCTTGATGCGCCCGGCATCGACATTGTGGTGCAAACGGAGGTTGCGTGGGCTCTCGGGCGGGTGCCGGATCGACGGTCGGTTGAACCGTTATTTGCCCTCGACCGGAAGCTGCAAAAAATCCGAAAAGATCCTCCCGATCCCCAGATTAAGAAATTAAAGGAGGCGGTGTTCTGGTCAATCAAGCAGGTGTATACCGAAGACCAGTACAGTTAGCAGCTAGGCATGTATCCTGGTGCAGTATTGCCGCGTTCAATAGTCCGTGACCTCTCCGCGATGGCGTCGCTATCCTGCGTCACCAGCCTTCTCGTAATGGGCGTGCAGTTCGCGTCCAATGTCTGCCGTTCCCGCAAAATAGCATTCCCAACTTCGAGCTGTGAAAACAGCGGCGACTCTGCTATGAAGGTCGAGCAGTGTCGAGGAGGTCGTGTAAGTAGGTCACATTAACTGGGCCGGGAACATGCCAAGACAACAATGAGGGATAGGACGATGAGAGATATCTCGCGACGACGCTTTCTGCAAATATCCGCTATGAGTGGTGGCGTGCTGCTTTTGGGCGATCTCGCCGAGCGCATACTCAATGTGCCTCTTCTACGATCAGCGGCGTTGGCGGCAGAGCCGATTAAAATCGGTATTCTGGACCCGCTATCGAGCCCCTATAAGACGTCTTCGATCCACGATGTACATGGGGCGAACGTCGCGGTGGATCTCTTCAACAAGCGCGGTGGGGTATTGGGGAGGCCGGTGACGATCATCGAGGCGGATGATGCCTCCAGCCCTGATGCCGCGCTCAAGGCGGCGACGAAATTCGTGCAGGACGATCGTGTCGATGTCTTGATGGGGACATTCAACGCTGAGTGCGCCCTTGTTGTGTCTGAGTACGCGAAGAAGGCGAACAAGTTGTTCATGGTCACGGGCGCGCATTTGCCTGAGTTGACAGGGGCCGCGTGTAATTCCCACACCTTCGTGTTTATGCCCAATGCGTCCATGCTGGCGCAGGCCGTTGTCCCGCAGTTGGTGAAAGCCTATGGCACTCGTTGGTACATGATTACGACGAGCTCTTTGGATGGCAAAGCGATGGCTCAGGCCATGGCCTCGACTGGTCTTACTCATGGAGTGGAATTCGTGGGTGAGACACTGATGCCCTTCGGTTCGACGGATTTCACCTCGGCACTCAGCGCGGCCAAGGACAAACGCCCGACGCTCGTAGTGTTGAACCTCTATGGATGGGATCTTGTCCATGCCCTTAAAGCGTACACCAAGTTGGAATTAGCCAAGGATAAAATCGGTGTCGGCGGGATGATTGCCGGCGAGCAGATTGGCCGTCCCCTCGGCTATGCAAATAACGCCGGGATCTGGGGCCTGATCTGGGACCCCAAAGTGAATACTGACGGATCCAAACGATTTATCCAGGGAGTCGTGGAGAAGTACAATCATACTCCGACATCGCGTTGTTATCTGGGGTATGCGGCCATGACGCAGATTCTGGAAGCGATTCAGCGGGCAGGCACAACTGAAGCGTCCGCGCTCATCAAGGTATTGGAAGGACATGAGTTTGATGGCCTGAAAGAAGGGCGATCGTACTTCCGGGCCTCGGACCACCAGCATGTGCAGGATGTGTTAGTCGGAGAAGCGTATGGCAAGGAACTGGGACTGGGACACTACAAGATTCTGGCCACTGTTGCCGGGGAGTCTGTCGCCACGGTGCAATCGGGTAGTTGCCAGTTGTAAGCCGAGTCGTAATGGTTGGCTCTAGTATGAGGGAGCAAGTGCGGCGAGACGATCTCGCTCCTCAGTTGTTTTCCCCGTCGTCGATGCAACGGTAGGTCCTTGCACAATGACCAATTCGAGGCGGCGGTTTTTCTGGCGACCCTGTTCGGTTGCGTTGGAAGCGATAGGTCTGGAGTCGGCCAAACCGACCGCTTTGGTTCGCTCCGGCGACATCCCGCCGGTGACCAATGCCCTGCGCGCATTTTCCGCCCGAGCCCACGACAGCGCCTTATTATCCGAAAAGGTTTTCTGAAGGGTTTTGCTCAGCGCCTGATTGTCCGTGTGACCGGCCACTTGTACAAACTTGTCTGAAAGCGGTCCCAGCACAGTGCCGATGCGTTTGAGCATCGTCATGCCTTCAGAGGTCAAGGCGGCTTCGCCGGAGGCAAACAGCCAATTGCTGGACAGCGCGATCGTCAATCGGCTTCCATCCTGCTTCACCGTGATCGCCTTCTGCCCGCCATCGTTCGGCAGAACCTTGAGGATCTCCTCCTTCATGGCTGCAAAGCTGGCCTCGCGCGCAGTGGACTGGCTCGGACTTGTTGGGGTCGCGCTTCCTGTGCGGCCGGCATCCTTCTCCGAGGATCCGGCGTTTTTGTTGGAAGTCGCCCCCGTTTCCCGTGGGGCCGTCGCCGCTTGGGCACCCTTTTGGCGTGGCGAAAGATCCCGAGTCTTTTCATTCAGGCGTTGCTCAAGTGCCGCGATCCGGTGCCGGGCCTGGTAAATCTCTGCGATCATCGCATTATATTGCGGGACCAGCTTGTCGCGTTCCATGAGGCGCGAGCGAACCGTTTCGAAGGCTTGCTCCCGGTCTCTCAGTTGCTGATCGAGCGCACTGATGCGCGCTTTGAGGGAATCAATCGTTGCCGTGGCTGTTTGTAATTGGGCGGCGAGACTGTCCCGTTCGGCATTTTCAGACTTAACCGTGCGGAGATCGTGATCCTGCCGAGCGACCTGGGCTTCCAGATCCATGATGCGGCGGCGGGCGACTTCGAGATCGGAAATTGCTGTGGAGCGGCCTTGAAGAGCAACTAGATCTTTTTCTCGTGTTGCCAGTTGCTGTTCCAAGCTTCCGATGCGCTGACGGGCTTGCAGTAATTCATTATTGGCCATGGCCAACTGACTGGTGAGTTTGTCGCGTTCAGGAGAGAGTCGGCGCAGCTCTGCTAATTCCGCATCTTTGGCGTTCAGCAACTGGTCGTACGAAGCCGCGGCCGGTTGGTTCTGGCGATCCCCCAATTTGCTTTCAAGATCGCGAATACGATCGTGGAATTCCCCGAGAGTCGTCAGGAGCTGTTCGCGCTCCTGTTGAAGGGCTAGGAGTTTGGCATCGCCTACCTGGGGTGGGACTGCGACCGGCTGTGGCTGAGGCACGGTCTCACAGGCCGAAGCAAGGGCACCGAGAACCATGAGCGCCCACACAGCTCGTCTCATACGATCTCTCCCTGGTCATCGGAACGACTGCCGAACATAGCGGAGGGGGCGATAGTCGTCACAGGACTGTTCAGATGGGCAGCAAGCCCAGACGACGGGGGCCGATCTAGTTGATGCTGATCAGCCGGTGTGCGCACTGCGTGCCTGACAAATCGGGTGACAACCATGCAGGCCCCAAGAACACGCCGGGTACTCTAGCGTGTTCTTGGGATGGACGCAAGGCGTACAACGCGCAATGAGAGAGGACTACTGTCCGACCACGATTTCGACACGCCGGTTCTTCTGCCGTCCCTCGGCCGTAGAATTGCTTGCGATGGGTCGGCTGTCGGCATGACCTTTGGCGCTAATCTTGTCGGCGGCCATACCGCCTTCCGTCAACGCCTGGCGTGCGCTCTCGGCTCGCGCCTGGGAGAGCTCGGCGTTGGTCGGGAACCGCTTTGCCAATCGTCCCTTGATTGGCACGTTGTCCGTGTGGCCTGCCACATGGATGGAGCGATCCGGATAGTTCTTGAGTACGCTGCCGATACGATTCAAGACATCCGCTCCGCCTGGTTTCAGGGTGGCCTCTCCGGAGTCGAACAGCAAGGTCGTGGCTAAACCGAGGGTAAGCTGATCCCCCAGTTGTTTCATCGTCACGTTGCCCTTGGATACCTCTGCCTGGAGGAGTTTCGACAAATCGTTTTTCGCTTCGGCGAGACTGGTCTTTTGTTGATCGAGTGCTCCACGGAGACCGGCCATCTCATGGTCTCGCCGTCCGATTTCATTTTCGAGGTCCGATGCTCGCTGCTTGGCGGCGGCGAGATCCGCCACAAGCCTATCGCGATCACCGGCCGCACCCTTCAGCGTCCCCAGTTCCTGATCCTTCCCACTGAGCTGACGCTCCAGGTCGGCAATGTGCTGTTTCGCCTGTGCCAATTCGGACGAAAGACGATCACGATCCCCGGCATTATGTTTGAGCCCGGCAAGCTCCTGGTCCTTCGTCGCGAGCAACCCTTGCAAGGCGGCCAACTCGGCGGCCAGCCGTTCCTTGTCAGCGGCGCTCTGCTTCAACGCCGCCAGTTCTTGATCCTTGGCGGACAACCGTCGGTCCGCGTCGGACAATTGGCCGGCCAATCGATCCTTGTCGCCCGCGGCGTTGCGAAGCCCAGCCAATTCGCGGTCGCGCTGATTCAGTTGGTTCTCCAGTTCGGTGATCCGCGCCTTGGACCGATCTGAGTCGGCGGCGCTTGATGAGCGCAGGCGATCCAACTCGCCTTCGAGATCGGTTTTCTGGCGTTCCAGTTCTGCGATCCGGAGATCGCGCGGATCCGGCTTAGGCGGGATGGGCCTGGCGACGGCCTTCATCTCATTCAGCGCTCGACTCGCTGAGTCATTGGGTGCCGGTGTAGATGTGCAGGCTGCGAGCAATGCAGCGCTCAGCAGCACGGGAACGACGCAAACGTGTTTCATGCAATCCTCCTTACAACACAGTCAGACTGCCGGAATGTTCCCAGCAGCACGGGGCGAACGCCCCATGGTTAGTGACGTTGATTCTTCAGGAGATCACGGATCTCGGTCAACAAGACTTCTTCCTTTGGCGGCGCCGGTGGGGGGCCAGGAGGCGTGGCCTTCTTAAAACGATTCATTTGTTTGACCACTAAAAAGATCACGAAGGCCAGAATCGTAAAATCGAGCAGAGTCTGCAGGAAGACGCCATAATTAATCGTGGCGGCACCGGCGGCTTTGGCCGCGGCGAGGGATTTGCCTTTGGCCTCTTCACTCAACGGAATAAAGAGACTGGAGAAGTCCATGTGTCCCATGAGGAGACCGATGGGCGGCATGAGAATATCACTGACCACGGATGACACAATTTTCCCGAATGCCCCTCCGATGATGACCCCCACGGCCATGTCGAGCACATTCCCTTTTACGGCAAATTCTTTGAACTCACTCATCATGCCCATTGTGCACCCTCCTTATGTGAGTCGAATCAATCCCGAAACCGTCCCGCATCTTATTGTTTTCGACTGGTGTCGAAACTGTATCCCAGCGTGATCAGGTAGAGGTTATCGGTATCCGACACACCTGGCGGCGGATTCTTGTTGTACCGCATGGTCCATTGGAATCCGCTGACCAGCCCGCCCCACACTTTGAATCGCAACCCGGTATCAGCCGTGAGATAGAGATCTTTGGAATTGGCCAGCGATTGGAAGCCCTCCTGGAAGTGGTACAGGCTGACCTGATCGCCGCCCCACAGCGGCCAATTCCATTTGACGGCCCATCGGCCACGGGTGCTGGACTTGTCGTCGGCGAGCTTGAAATCTTCATTGAAGTACGCGGCGCCGGCTTCTGCCCAGAGCGTCATGTCTTTGAAGAACCCTGTCAGGTCACCGCGATCGAGGAGTTGATAGCCGGGACCAGTTGCGAGCGCGGTGCGCAGTTTCAAGTCCTGAAAGGTGTCCTGCTCGAAATAGGCGGACGCGAACCAATACAACCGCTTCGTCAGAAAGAAGTCAAGCTTGATGGTGCCGCGGCTGTTCCGCACGATGAGGTTCCCGCTATTGTCTCCGTAGATGTAACGGCCGAGGATCGTCAGCCGCAGTGATTCGCTGCGGGCAGACAACTCGCCGAGCAGGCTGCCGTTTCGCAAATGGCTGTTGCCGGTGGTTTGGGAAAACCCGGCTTGAAGTGCGCCCGTATAAATCACGGCAGGCTGATTCATGCCTACAACCGCATCCAGCGGAATCGCCATTGGCGTTCCCATCGGCGCGGCTTGCAAGGTGAGCGTGCCCGGTTCGCCGGGCTGTGCCGTGCCGACCACCGTGGTGCCCTCTTTGAGGGTGAACGGAATGGGGCGGTTCACGACCAGTTTGGCCACGTTCGGCCACATGATCTTTACGATGTCGTCTCCGGCGGTCGGGCCAAATCCAGTCTTGATGTGCAACTCATCGGCGATCATGCCGAGAACACGTCCATAGATGACGGTGCCGTCTTTGAGCGTGACCGAGTCCAGTGTCGGCGCTGCGGCAGTGGTATCCGTGGGCGTCGGTGATTCGGCATTCACGCCGTACGCCGTAAGCGCTACGATGAGCAGCGCAAGAAAGAAACATGCATAGCGTCGCATCATTCCATCCTCCTGGGGCTTGCGAATGGCAACGGTGTGCTGGTTGCCTGATGAGTGAAACACATTTCGCGTTGTATAATTGATTCTGCGTAGGAGATCAACTTTTCTCCCGCCCATTCTTCCGCATGGCCTGGCTCCCGCCGAGTCGCATAGATGAGATCTGCCGCCTCCCGCGCTCACGGACTGTCCCTGGCAATCTGCCGCCATCATGATGTTTCCGCCGACCAGACGGTCCAGGACCCCGTTGCGAAGAAGCGTCCGCACAGATCGCGGAGCCGCACAGTACACATGTGTCAAGATGAGACGGCATTGGGTGATCGTGACACGCCGGCGCATGGACGAATAGGCTGTATGCCGACGTGAGCGTAGAGACAAAGCGGGACTCTTCATTTGATGCTGGTGAGTCTTCGCGAGGCCTTCGCGCTCTGCACCACTCGTTTCACATCCGGTGCGCGCTCTGTTGACGGGACGGAGAGCAGCCCTTCCAACAACGCCAGGCGGAGCAGTTGCGCGGCGTTCGTGGCCCGGAACTTCCTCAACAAGTTGGCGCGATGAGATTCCACGGTTTTCTGTGCGATCTGCAGTCGGGCCGCAATTTCCTGGCTGGTCAATCCTGCCCAAATGTAATTCAGTATCTCTTGCTCGCGCGGCGTCGGTTGGTCCGGCCGGTTGGTTGAAAACGGAAATACCTTATCCATCGTTGCTTCTCATGCCCCTTTCTGATCGTCCTGGCCGGTGATTTCACGGAATTGCACGCAGTGGTTTGTCCGGTGGCTTTTACAAGCTCCGTGCCTGAACTTGCGGAATGTGCGTCAGGATGAGCCATTGCGCTGGATCAGCATGCAGCCGGCGCGATGCGAGGGATCGTGACGATAGGATGAGACACATCACCTCGTCTTTCATTGTCTCGCTGGAGACGATGTGAGACAGCGTCCGCGGAAGGTCGGACAGTCTAGGCGGCTAGTTGGCCGGCAGGTCGAGTTCAGTCATTCGGCGGTAGAAGGTGGCGCGGCTCATGCCGAGAAGGCGTGCGGCTTTGGTGCGGTTCCCACGGGCCTGTCCAAGGGCGGAGACGAATCGGCTGCGTTCGTCAGTCGTGATGGGTTCAGGCGTAAGCGCTGTCGGCTCCCGCTGCAGCTCCGGCGGAAGATCCGTCGCTTCGAGTGTGTCACCTTTGCAGTGAATCATCGCGCATTCGATCGTGCTCTTGAGTTCTCGCACGTTGCCGGGCCACTGGTAGTCCATCAACGCGGCCATGGTCGCCGGGCTTGCCCGGTGGATGAGTTTCCCCATGCTGGCTCGCCCTTCAGCGAGGAAAGATGTCACCAGCAGCGGGATATCTTCCTTTCGCTCCCTCAGCGGGGGAAGGTGAATGCGAGCGACCCGAATGCGGTAGAGAAGATCGGCACGAAAAGTTCCCTTGGCCACGTCCTGGCTGAGATTGTGGTGCGTCGCCGTCAGGACGCGCACGTTAATTTTTCTCGGCTTGGTCTCGCCAAGCCGGGTCACTTCCTTTTCCTGCAGCACTCGCAGCAGATTGGTCTGCACCGTGTGGGGAATGTCGCCGATCTCATCGAGAAACAGCACTCCCCCCTGCGCGGCTTCGAAGAGCCCCTGCTGGTCATCGATCGCGCCGGTAAAGGCCCCTTTTTTGTGACCGAAGAGCTGGCTGCCGAGCAAGGAATCCGTCAGGCCTGCGCAATTAGCCGCGATAAAGGGGCCCGTGCGTCGGGCACTGGCTTGGTGCAAGGCGCGGGCGACCAGTTCTTTTCCCGTCCCGGTCTCACCTTCGATCAGAACGGTCGAATCCACGCGAGCCAGGTCTTGGAGCTGTTCATAGATCTGGGTCATGCCGCGACTCTTGCCGATCAAATCGTGATAGTGCGCTTTGAGTTCCAGCATACGCCGAAGGTGATAGACGTCCGTCATGTCATGCAGAAAGACGATCTTGCTCCGTCTGTCCCGTGGATCGTCGTGCAGCTCTAGGTCGAGCCACAGGCGCCTCCCTGCCGGCGTGTCGATGTGGCAGCAAACCCGTTCCCGTTGCTCGATCGGATGCTCAAGAAGCGACTGCACCGTCAGTCGATCGGCCTTTGTGACTGGAAGGAGGGTCTCCCACCGTAGATCAGGCTTGATGCTGGCTGAGGGCCGCTCCAACAGACTGGCGGCAGATGCGCTCACAAAGCGCACATGTCCTTCCTGGTCGATGAGCAGGGTGGCCAGCCCCAGGTCCTGGAGGATAGCCGCGACATCGTCCCGCGCCCGTTCCATGTCCACCAGTTGCATGGTCAGATCCTGTTGCGTGCGTTGGTGTCCGCGCTCCTGCTCATGCTGTTGAAGTGCCTGCTCGCGCGCCCGCTGGAGCATAGCGGCCTGTTGCTCATAGGGCGCAGTGCTGTGCTGTATGACCAACAGACGGCTGGTTCCTTCGCGGAGGGCCAATGCTTCAAAGTGCCAGGGGACGTCGAAGGCGGTCTGTTCAGTCCAGAAGCCCGAGCGGCCGATGTGCGCGTCGCCGGTCTGCCACACCTCTGCCGCGTCAGCCAGAAAATTATGCAGCACGGGGGTGCGACTGTCGACGGAGAGCTGAAGACTCGCTTCAGCCTCCGGATAGAGACGAAACAGCCAGGGTGATGGATGGCCGAGGATGCGGAATTGCGTGCCGGCAACATGTTCGAGGACGACGTACTCCAATCGCTCGAATAACGAGCACAGGAAGTCCGGCGTGCGGAGTGACAGATCAGGAGCCATGGGGCCTCCCGGCTGCTGCCGAAGAGTTCGATGGTATAAGCATGGCGCGAGCGAGTGTGGTGAATGCTTCTTCCACGCCTTGTCCGGTTTTGGCGCTGCTCATCACGACTGACCATCCTCGTTGCGCCAACTGGGCAAGGTCTTGATCAGTGATATCCCACTCCGCTCTCCGGTCGTGCTTATTGATCAGGACGACGAACGGTACGGGGCCGAGTGTGTCGGATACCCGTTCCTGAATGTGCAAGGCAATGTCCAGCGGCGCCCGCCGCATGCCGTCAAGGACAAGGAGATACCCTGAGGACCCCCGCAGATAGGACGAGCGTAGCTTTTGAAATTCATCTTCTCCGTAAAGATCCCACAGGACCATGGTGAGAGATGTCCCGTCGACCGTCATCGATTTTTTGTCGACTGTGACGCCGATGGTTGTCTGGTACTGGTCGGAAAAGCAGCTGCTGACAAAACGCCGAACCAGACTGGTTTTCCCCACGGCAAACGCGCCCAACATACAGATCTTTTTCTCAATCATGCGGAGAGTCTCACGGCATCGGCTGAATGGTGATTTCCAGTGAGGCTCGCCGATGCTGCGGATGGGCGACGGCTGGGGTCGACTGCTGCAATTCAGCCTCTGGGGCCATGCCCCTTGTGTGAAACGTGAGTGCGGGAAAGGATGCGGGGTGGATCGCATCGAGGACAGCTTTGGCGCGACCGTCACTGAGGCGTCGATTCTGGCTCGTCCCGCCTACGACATCGGTTTGTCCGACGATGGACACCGTCACGGCGGCGCTGGCAAGGCGGGCCAGGTCCTCCAGCTGCCGAAGCATCCCGACGATGCGGCGGGCTTGTTGAAGTTGTTCCGGCGATACGAGATTGCTGCTCCCCTGTTCAAATAAAATTGACGTCTCGGTGAATTGCTGACGCAACATGTCGAGAGACTGACTCACGAGGCGTCGATCGTCATAGCCATCGAGGCCGGGTATCGCGCGAGCGACTGAGCGGCTTTGCCTGATCCAATCCGCCGAAGCCGTGCCTCCGGCAGTCAGATGGCTTCCTTCCAGGGCCAAGTGAACCGTCGGTGGTGGTGAGAGTGCGAATCCCGCGCGTTTCAGAATGAACGACGTGTCGAGGGCGTAGTACGGTTGCCACTTCGCCACCACTCGACTGGTGTCGATGCCGCTGTCTTGCATGAGGATAGCCGGGTCCGCCGCGAGGGGGTCACGAAGGCCGGTGAGCCGATAGCGACCGCCTTCCGGCTCAGCGTCGGTGACGACAAGTCCAGGCTCCGTGGCCAGGCGAGACAGGTAGCTCTGCCAGCGTTGGCGCTCCTGGTAGGTTGACAGGGCCCACCAGGTCGTGACGAGGAGCGCACCAATGATCAACACCCATGTCATCGGTGCGATGCCGCGCCGGCGTGATTCGAACTGGGCGCGCAAACACTCTTCCAATAGTGGTGTGACACTGGCGAACGTGGCGGCATCTCCGGTGAACCGGGCCAAGGCATCCGCCCGTTCGGCGTGAATACGGGTGAGCGTGTCTTGAAGATGGAGGCGAAGGCTTTCCGGTGGAGTGCCGCGAATCACCGCGGCGAGGATGGCCGCCGGCCCCTGTTCGATCCAGACGGTGAGCTCACCGACCTGCAACGTATTCAGCACCTGTTCCGGGTCGGCGCCGAATGAATCCTGCACGAAGCTCCGGATGGCCGACAGCATACCGGACACCAGGGTCTGGTCCTGCACGGCCACTGCGTCGCCGGCGGCATGCGCCAGCAGCAGTCCGGTCTGTGAATGAATGAGAAACACCTGTTCGACCCGATAGCGCAGGGTATGCAGAAGAACGATTTCTGCGAACGGCTTGCCGGTGCGCAGCGCTTCCACTCTCCATTTCAGACTTTGGATCGACAGGCTATGTTCGATGGTTTGATTGAGCGACTGGACCATGCCGCGTAAGGCATTGGCGATGGCCTGGCGAATGGCCGGCATCATGATCGGAGCGATGGCATCCACGATCATGTGAGGCTGTCTCCGCACGGACGCGCCCAACGCTTCCGATACGTGCGGAGTTAAGACGTGTGTGAGCTGGTGGTCACCCTCTCCGCGTAGCGCGATCGCATCCGGCAGCACGCGGCTGAGGTTCTGCGCATTGAGGTCGATATGCTCGACCTGTTCCTGGAGCTGCTCCAAACGCGTCTGTTCCGGCGCCAGCAGAAGGCTGCGCAGTTCAGCATAGTCGTGTTCTACTGGGGTCGTGCCGCGGTTAGGTGACTGTGGCATACCGGTTCCTCTGTCGACCGCGATGAGGGAGGGGCACAGTGGAGTACATGTGACGATGAACGCTGCGGCTCTGTGTGAGGAGGGCAGGCCGGGACCACGCAGGCATGAAACCTGGATTATGCCTGTTGTGGAGGCTGATCATGCGAGAGCCTCTGCGAGAGTTCCTGGAACAAGGTCGCCAGCGATGTCCGGTCGGTCTTCTGATGGGAAAGTTGTTGCACGGCCTGATCGAGTGTCGCCGACAGGGTCGCATGTTGTTGCGTGAACTCACCCGTCAGTGAGGCGGCCTGATGCTGCAGCTGGTCTCGCAGATCGCGGTCTGCCTGTTCGCTCTGTTCTCTCAACTGCGTGGCCGTTTGCTGGAGAACCCCGGCGAGGGTGTGAAGCTCTGCGGTCAGCGCACTGACCGCCTTTGTGCGACCCTGCTCCTCCGCGTTCAGCCGCCCCGTCACTTGTTCCACCTCTGTACGGATGTATTGTTCCAGCGACGCGAAACGGTCTTTGAGATCATTACGTAGTTGGGCGGCCTCTGCGAGCAATTGCGTTTCGAGCTTGGTAAATCGGCGCTCGTGATCGCGCACCTGGGCCCCGAAGAGGATGTCGCGGATCTTGTCGAGGTTATGACCGGCGGTGGGATCGTCGGCGAGGGCGGTTTCCGTCTCCGTCTCGGCGAGCGTGGTGGGGGTGCGTTCCGAACGTCGGGTGCGATCGAGATCTGTTTGCCTGCTCATGGTGTCGTCTCCAGGGTCGCAGTCGTCCGTCAAGGAAAGGGGGGTACACTAGCATATTTACGCAGGTGCAACAAGCCACGTGGGGGGCATCACCAGTGGACCAGATAGGGCCGAGGATAGGGTCGTGTGCTGTTCGATTAGGAAGGGTTCAGCAGGCGCACTTCACGTTGCGGAAAGGGAATATCCACGCCATCTGCGCGCAATCGCTGGATGATGGCCTGGTTGAGTTCGATATGTGCTGAACCGACGGAAGCGACAGGGACCCAGGGCCGAATGGACAGGGTAATAGAGGAGTCGGCGAAGGCGGCAATCCCGATCATCGGGACAGGATCTTGAAGGACTTTTGGATGTCTGGAGACGAGCTCGCGCAACACGCGGAGTGTGGTCTCGATATCGGTTTGATAGGACACTCCAATGGAGAGGTCCAACTGCCGGATGGTTCCGAAGTTGTGCAGAATTTCTCCGACGACTTTGCGGTTCGGAATGACGATTCTGGAATGGTCGGGATGCAGCAGAGTGGTCGTGAAGATATCGATCTTCGCGACATCTCCATGGACCCCCAAGAGGGAGATATGTTCGCCGACCCGGTAGGGCTTTGTGAAGATAATCGAAAGCCCCGCTACCACATTGCTCAGTACCCCTTGCAAAGCCAGTCCGACACCGAGACCGGCGACGCCGAGGCCCGCCACCAGCGGCGCGATTTGCACGCCGAGTTGATCCAGCGCAATGAGAACCCCAAGGATAACCAGCAGGGCTTTCAGGAGTCGCAGGAGCAGCAGGCGGAGGGGCGGCTCGAGGTCCTGTTCGTTCAGCCAGCGCTCGAAGAGACGGCCCACCGAATTGGCCACGAAAAGGGCGGCGACAATGACGAGAATCGCCCCCATGATGCGAAATCCGTACTGCACCACGTATTGAGTAATCAAATTGGCGAGTGACATGTTTCCTCCGCCCCCTCCTACCGCCCGAACAATCCCTTGAGAAGATCTTTGCCTTGCTTCTTGAGGTCCTCCGGCTTGGCCGACCCCTTCAGGAGATCTCCCACCGCGCCCTTGACCTTTTCTTTCACCTGCTCCTGGACTTTCCCTGCGAACATTTTTGTGTCGAGTCCATACGAAGGGGCTTGAGTGCTGCCGGTAATTACCAGTGGAAGCGAGAGGCGTCCATTGGTCATGGCGACCTTG